>CAZVPB010000027.1:0-16885 GCA_964628165.1 uncultured Cyanobium sp. | reverse complement strand
ATGCCTTCTTCCTGGTGGTGGGCTCCCGCACCTGCGCCCACCTGATCCAGAGCGCGGCCGGCGTGATGATCTTCGCCGAACCCCGTTTCGGCACGGCGATCCTGGGGGAGCGGGACCTCGCCGGCCTGGCCGATGCCAATGACGAGCTCGACCGGCTGGTGAAGGATCTGCTGGAGCGGCGGCCCGAGATCCGCACCCTCTTCCTGGTGGGGTCCTGCCCCAGCGAGGTGATCAAGCTCGACCTCTCCCGCGCCGCCGAGCGGCTCACCCAGCAGCTGGCCGGCCGGGTGCGGGTGCTCAACTACTCCGGCAGCGGCATCGAGACCACCTTCACCCAGGGGGAGGACCATGCCCTGCTGGCCCTGACGCCGCTGCTGGAACGCACCGACGAGGAGCAGCTGCTGATCGTGGGCACTCTCGCGGACGCGGTCGAGGACCGCTTCATGGCCCTCTTCGAGCGGATGGGGCTGCCGCGGGTGCGCAGCCTGCCGCCGCGGCGCTCCACCGAGCTGCCGCCGGTGGGGCCGGGCACGCGGCTGCTGCTGGCCCAGCCCTTCCTCAGCGCGACGGCCCGGGCCCTGGTGCAGCGCGGCGCCCAGCTGGTCCGTGCCCCCTATCCCTTCGGCGTCGAGGGCAGCCGGGCCTGGATGGCGGCGGCGGCCGCCGCCTTCGGTCTGCCGCCGGAGCGGGTCGACGCCGTGCTCGATCCGCTGGTGGCGCGGGGCCGGCGGGCGCTGGAGCCGCACCGGGAGGTGCTGGCCGGCAGGCGTCTGTTCCTGCTGCCCGACTCCCAGATGGAGATTCCCCTGGCCCGGTTCCTCGCCCGCGAATGCGGCATGGACCTGGTGGAGGTGGGCACTCCGTACCTCGACAAGCAGCTGATGGCCGAGGAACTGGCCCTGCTGCCGGCCGGCACGAGCCTCAGCGAGGGGCAGGACGTGGAACGTCAGCTGGAGCGGGTCCGCGCGGCGCGGCCCGATCTGGTGGTGTGCGGCCTCGGCCTCGCCAATCCCCTCGAGGCGGAGGGCATCGCCACCAAGTGGTCCATCGAGCTGGTGTTCAGCCCCATCCATGGCTGCGACCAGGCGGGCGATCTGGCCGAGCTCTTCGCCCGGCCCCTGCGCCGCCGCTCGCTGCTCTCCTTCGCCTGATCCAGGCAGCCGTCGCAGCCCGTTCATTTGCCGTCCGCCCCATCAGCCCCAATGGAACTCACCCTCTGGACCTACGAAGGGCCGCCCCACGTGGGCGCCATGCGGATCGCCGCCTCGATGGAGGGGGTGCACTACGTGCTCCATGCCCCCCAGGGGGACACCTATGCCGATCTGCTGTTCACGATGATCGAGCGGCGCGACCGGCGCCCGCCCGTCACCTACACCACCTTCCAGGCCCGTGACCTGGGAGGGGACACCGCCGAGCTGGTGAAGCGCTCGATCCGCGATGCGGTGGAGCGCTTCCGGCCCGAGGCCCTGCTGGTGGGGGAGAGCTGCACCGCCGAGCTGATTCAGGACCAGCCCGGTGCCCTGGCGGCCGGGATGGACCTGGGCGGCGTGCCGATGGTGAGCCTGGAGCTGCCGGCCTATTCGAAGAAGGAGAACTGGGGCGCCGCCGAGACCTTCTACCAGCTGGTTCGCGGGCTGCTCAAGGGGCAGATGCCGCCGCCGGGAACACCGAAGCCCTCGCCGGAGCGCTGGCGGGAGGAGGGGCGCCGGCCGCGGGTCAACCTGCTGGGGCCGAGCCTGCTGGGTTTCCGCTGCCGTGACGACGTGCGCGAGATCACCCGCCTGCTGGGCGAGCACGGCATCGACGTGGCGGTGACGGCGCCGCTGGGGGCGCGGCCCGCCGATCTGCTCCGCATCCCCGGCGCCGATGCCAATGTCTGCCTGTCTCCCGAGGTGGCGGGAACGGTGTGCAGCTGGCTGGAGCGCAGCTTCGGCATGCCCTGCGTGCGCACGGTGCCGATCGGCATCGGCGCCACCGCCGACTTCCTGCGGGAGCTGCACGGCGTGCTCGGTCTCGAGCTGCCCGCCGATCTGGAACCCGGCGCCGATGGCAGCAGCGAGGCGGAGCGCCGCTCGCGGCTGCCCTGGTACTCGAAGTCGGTGGATTCCACCTACCTCACCGGCAAGCGGGTGTTCATCTTCGGCGACGCCAGCCACGCCATCGCCGCCGCCCGCATCGCCAGCCGTGAGCTGGGCTTCGAGGTGGTGGGCCTCGGCAGTTACAGCCGCGAGCTGGCCCGCGAGGTGAGGGCGGCGGCGAAGGAGCTGGGCCTGGAGGCCCTGATCAGCGACGACTACCTGGTGGTCGAGAAGGCGATGGCGGAGGCGGCCCCCGAGCTGGTGCTCGGCACCCAGATGGAGCGCCACAGCGCCAAGCGCCTGGGCATCCCCTGCGCCGTGATCAGCGCGCCCCTCCACGTGCAGGACGTGCCGGCGCGGTTCTCGCCCCAGATGGGCTGGGAGGGGGCGAACGTGATCTTCGATTCCTGGGTGCACCCGCTGATGATGGGACTGGAGGAGCACCTGATCGGCATGTTCCGCCACGATTTCGAGTTCGTGGACGGCCACCGCAGCCATCTCGGCGACGGCGCCCCGTCGGTGGCGCCCTCCGCCGATCCCATGCACGACACCCTTCCGCCTCCCCCCGTGGCCGTGCCTGCCACGGCGACGGCCACCGCCACGGCGGTGGCGGAAGCTCCCGCACCGGCGGCCGGCGCACCGGTGTGGACCGCCGACGGCGAGGCCGAACTGCACAAGATCCCCTTCTTCGTGCGGGGCAAGGTGCGCCGCAATACCGAGGCCTTCGCCCGTGAGCGGGGCATACCCGCCATCGACGCCGAGATCCTCTACGACGCCAAGGCGCATTTCAGTCGCTGAAGGCGCCTCACGCCGGGCGGGGACCGGGTTACGAAACCACCATGTTTCGGTTTGCGTTGGGCCCCGGCAGCGGTTCCGGCGCTGCCCTTGCATGGAGACGCCGCCTTCGTCCGGCCCACGATCCGCCATGACCAGCACGCTCACCCCGCCCCCTGCCGCCAGCCGCCGCGAAGACGGCGAGGGCAGCGTTCAGGTGCACCAGGACGCGAGCCTGCGCATCGAGGAGGGGGCGCTGGTGATCGCCGTCTACGGCAAGGGGGGCATCGGCAAGAGCACCACCTCCTCCAACCTCTCGGCCGCCTTTTCCAAGCTCGGCAAGCGGGTGCTGCAGATCGGCTGCGATCCCAAGCACGACTCCACCTTCACCCTCACCAAGCAGATGGTGCCCACGGTGATCGACATCCTCGAGACCGTGGACTTCCACACCGAGGAACTGCGGCCGGAGGACTTCGTGTTCGAGGGCTTCAACGGCGTGCAGTGCGTCGAATCCGGCGGCCCGCCCGCCGGCACCGGCTGCGGCGGCTACGTCACCGGCCAGACGGTGAAGCTGCTCAAGGAGCACCATCTGCTGGAGGACACCGACGTGGTGATCTTCGACGTGCTCGGCGACGTGGTGTGCGGCGGCTTCGCGGCGCCGCTGCAGCACGCCCACTACTGCCTGATCGTGACGGCGAACGACTTCGACTCGATCTTCGCCATGAACCGGATCATCGCCGCGATCCAGGCGAAGGCGAAGAACTACAAGGTGCGGCTCGGCGGGGTGGTGGCCAACCGCAGCAAGGACACCGACCAGATCGACCGCTTCAACGAGCGGGTGGGCATGAAGACGATGGCCCACTTCCCCGATCTCGACGCCATCCGCCGCTCGCGGCTCAAGAAGTGCACCATCTTCGAGATGGAGGCCACCCCCGAGGTGGAGGCGGTGCAGAACGAATACCTCAAGCTGGCCCGCTCGATGCTCGAGTCGGTGGAGCCCCTCGAGGCCGGACCGCTCAAGGACCGCGAGATCTTCGACCTGCTCGGCTTCGACTGATCCCCGCTCCGCCCCGACGGCCGCGACGCCTGGAGCCCCCACGGCCGTGGTGATGACAGGCCCGCTGAAGACCGTTCTGCTGCCTGCTCTGGCGGGTCTCCTGGTGGGGGCCTGCGACGGCTCCCGGCCCGCCGGTTCAGGATCCGCCGGTTCCGGCCCGGCCGCTCCCGGTGAGGTTTCCGCGGCGGCCGAACCGCCCCTCAGCCCTGCCGCCGACACCCTGCCCCAGGAGCGGGTGCGGCTGGAGACGGTGGCGGAGGGGCTGGAGCATCCCTGGGGGATGGCCTGGCTGCCCGATGGCGACCTGCTGATCACCGAACGGCCGGGACGCCTGCGCATCCTGCGGGCGGGACGCCTCGATCCAAGGCCCGTGCCGGGCGTGCCGGCGGTGGCCGGCGTGGGCGCCGATCAGGTCTTCGCCTCCCGCCAGGGGGGGCTGCTCGATGTGGCCCTCCATCCCCGCTTCTCCGAGACGGGCTGGGTCTACTTCACCTACGCCCATGGCACGCCGGAGGCCAACGGCACCCGCGTCGCCCGCGCCCGCTTCGACGGCACCGCCCTGCGGGACTGGCAGGTGATCTTCACGGCGCGGCCGCTCAAGCCGGGCGGTCAGCACTTCGGCTCGCGGCTGCTCTGGCTGCCGGACGGCACCCTGCTGGTGTCGATCGGGGACGGCGGCAATCCGTCCCTGCGCCTCGGCGGCGAGCTGATCCGCCGCCAGGCCCAGGATCCGGCCAGCCACCTCGGCAAGGTGGTGCGGCTCGACGCGGCCGGCCGGCCGGCGGCCGACAACCCCTTCCGCGACGATCCCGCCGCGGCGCCGGAGGTGTGGACCCTCGGTCACCGCAACATCCAGGGGATGGCCTACGACCCGGTCCGCCGCCGCGTCTGGGCCAGCGAGCACGGCTCCCGCGGCGGCGACGAGCTCAACCTGCTCGTGGCCGGGGCCAACCACGGCTGGCCCGAGGTGTCCTTCAGCGCCGAGTACGACACGGGGCGACCGGTGGCCCGCCGCACCAGCGCCCCCGGCTTCACCGACCCCCGCCGCGTCTGGATGGAGACCATCGCCCCCTCCGGCCTCGCCGTGTACAGCGGCGATCGTCCGACCTCGTGGCGCGGAGACCTGTTCGTGGGGGGCCTCGTGGGCCGCAGCGTGCGTCGGCTGCGGCTGGATGCGGCCGGCCGGGTGACCGGCGAATCGGTGATCCCGGTCGGCGCCCGGGTGCGCGACGTCCGCCAGGGACCCGACGGCTTCCTCTACGTGCTCACCGACGAGCCCGCCGCTCGTCTGCTGCGGCTGCGCCACGCCGGGACGTGATCGATACCATCGAGACAGGGCCCGCGAGGGCGTGAGCCGGGGAGGATCGGGCATGTTCGTGCACACCGTGAAGAGCGAGGGCCTGGCGCACCTCTCCTATCTGGTGGGCAGTGGCGGGGTCGCGGCGGTCATCGACCCGCGCCGTGACATCTCCCGCTACATCGAACTCGCTGCGGCCGAGTCCTGCCGCATCACCCACATCCTCGAGACCCACCGCAACGAGGATCTGGTCTCGGGTGCCTCCGCCCTCGCGGAGCACACCGGCGCCGTGGTGCTGCACGGCCCGAACGCCGCCGGGGAGGTGGTGTATGCGCGCACCGCCTGTGAGGGCGAGGCCATCGAGCTCGGCGATGGGCGGCTCGTGGTGATCGAGACCCCGGGCCACACCGAGGACAGCCTCTCCTTCGCCCTCTACGCCTCCGGCAGCGATGAGGACGCCCTGGCCGTCTTCAGCGGAGACGCCCTCTTCGTGGGCGATGTGGGCCGCACCGATTTCTATCCCGACCGCCCCCGCGAGGTGGCGGGCAAGCTCTTCGACAGTCTCCGCAGGCTGGAGGCCCTCGGTGACCAGGTGATCCTTCATCCCGCCCATGGCGCCGGGTCGGTGTGCGGGGGCGGCATCGCCGACCGCGATGTCTCCACGATCGGCCATGAGCGGGCCCACAACCCCCTGCTGCGGATCACGGATCGTGAGGAATTCATCGCGGCCAAGCTGGCGGAGCACCACGACCAGCCGCCCTACTTCCGCACCATGGAGCGCCTCAATCTGAGGGGCGCCCCGCCTCTCCCTTGGCCGCTCCAGCCGCCCCCGCTCGCTCAGGCGGAGTTCGCCGCGCGAGCCGGCAGGGCGGTGGTGGTGGATGTGCGGAGTGCCCCTGCCTTCCTCGGCGCCCACCTGCGGGGCAGTGTGTCCCTGCCGCTGGCGATGATCGGCGGCTTCGCCGGCTGGCTGCTCGCGGCCGACGACGATCTGCTGCTGGTGGCCGAGGACGCCCGGCAGGCGGCAGCGGCCGCCCGCCGCCTGGCCCGGATGGGTTTCGACCGGGTGCATGGCTACCTGGCCCCTTCGCTGACGGCATGGGCCGCCGCCGGAGGCGACTTCGGCAGTCTTGCCGTCGTCGATGCGGAGACCGTGCGGGGCAGGACCCGCTCGGCGGCGGAGGGCTGGCATCTGCTCGATGTGCGCAGTCGGTCGGAGGTGGCGGCCCACCGCATCGAGGCGGCCCGCAACATCTACCTCGGGGAACTGCCGGACCAGCTCTGCCGTCTGGATCCCTCCCAGGCCTTCACGGTGATGTGCGGCAGCGGCACCCGCGCGACGATCGCCGCGAGCCTCCTGCGCCGCGCCGGGTTCGAGCGGGTGGATCTCTTCCTCGGCTCGATCGGTGCCTGGCTGAGCGAGGGGTTCGCCACGGCGGGGACGGCCTGAGCGGCAACCGGCTGCCGCGGGTCCCTCAGGTCACCGCCGCCGGGTCCCACGCCTCCGGCCCGATCACGAAGAGCACGTCGCCGGCGCGCAGCAAGGTCGCCCCGCGCGGATTGCCGATCCGTTCGCCACCCCGGGTGATCGCCAGCACCGTCACGCCGTGCTCGTCCCGCAGACGGCTCGCGGCGATGGTGTGGCCGGCCAGCGGCGACCTCTCGGTGAGGCGGAGGGTGTGGGTGGTGAGGTCCGGCACGAACACCCGCAGGTCGGGCACCGCCGTGGCGGAGCGGGCCAGGCCCCGCGCCATGCGGCGCCATTCCCCCCGCACCTCGCTGATCATGCGGCGGATGTCCTCGCGGGGCACCAGCATGCGGGAGAGCACCCGCGAAAAGACCTCGATCGACACCTCCAGCTCGTCGGCGATCACCTCGTCGGCCCCCAGCTGCAGCAGCGGTTCCACCTCCCGCAGGTAGCGGCTGCGCACCAGCAGGAAGGCATCCGGGGCGATGCGCCGGGCCAGCTCCACGATCCGCCTGGCCGCGGCCGGATCGTCGATCACCACCACGACCGCCCGCGCCCGCGGGGCATCCACCAGCCCCAGGATCGGCGCCTGGCTGGCGTCGCCGTAGTGGATCGGCTCGCCGGCGGCCAGGGCCTCCTTCACGATCGCCGCGTTCATGTCCACCACGGCGTAGGGCACTTCGCAGCGCCGGGCGGTGCGGGCGAGGTTCCGGCCGGTCACGCCGAAGCCCACGATCAGCACGTGGCCGCTGAGGACGGGGCCCGGGCCGTCGGCCTCTGCCCGGGCCGGCCGCCGTGGCAGATGCCCCAGGGGTGTGCGGGCCAGCAGGGCGGCACAGCGGGGCGCCGCCGCCACCAGCAGCGGGGTGAGCAGCATGCTCAGCACCGCCACGTCCAGCACCGTCTGGAACACCTCCTGGCCCAGCAGGCCGCTCTCCACGCCGGCCCGGGTGGCCACGAAGGAGAATTCCCCCACCTGGCCCAGCGCCATGGCCCCCTGCACCGCCGGCCGCAGGGGCAGGGCCAGGGCCAGGCCCGAGACCGTCGCGACGAGGGGTTTCAGCACCACCACCGCGAGGGTGAGCAGGGCCAGTCGGAGGGGATGGTCGAGCATGAAGCCGATGTCGAGCAGCATGCCGATCGACAGGAAGAACAGGCTCATCAGCACGTCGCGGAACGGCAGCATCACCGCCACCGCCTGGTGGGAGTACTCCGATTCCGAGAGGATCAGTCCCGCCAGGAACGCCCCGAGGGCGAGGGAAAGCCCCAGGGACTGGGTGAGCACGGCGATGCCCACGCAGAGCATGAACACCCCCAGCAGGAATGCCTCGGAGCTGCGGGTGCGGGTGATGTGCTCCAGCACCCAGGGCACCATCCAGCGGTAGGCGAACCAGCCGAAGGCCGCCACGATCACGATGCGGCCCACCAGGCCGCCGATCGCCTCCAGCCCGGGAGATCCGCTGCCGCCCGCCAGGTAGGGCGCCATCAGCATCACCGGCACCACGGCGATGTCCTGGAACAGCAGCACCGCCAGCACGAAGCGGCCGTGGGGAGTTTCCAGCTCCGCCCGCTCCTGCAGCATGCGCAGCACGACGGCGGTGCTGGAGAGGGCGATCACGAAGCCCACGTACAGGCTCTGGGGGACACTCAGTCCGAGCGCCAGGGTGCCCAGGCCCACCACCGCGGCGGTGCCCAGCAGCTGGATGCCGCCGCCGAGGGCGAAGGGACGGCGCAGCCGCGCCATGTCCGCCACCGAGATCTCCAGGCCGATCACGAAGAGCAGCAGCACCACGCCGATCTCGGCGAAGAGCTCGATCTCCTCGGCGTTGCGGATCAGGCCCAGCGCCTCCGGACCCGCCAGCACCCCCGCCAGCAGCAGCCCGATCGAGGTGGGCAGCCGCAGGCGATGGCACACCACCGCGGCCACCACCGCCATGGCGAAGAGCACCAGGATGTCGAGCAGCAGGGAGTGCATGGGGCTAGGAAGCCCCTCGCCGCCGGAGAAGAACCACCCTCAGACCCGGGGGCTCCCGAAGGTGTCGCAGCTGTCCATGTCGCCGCTCCGCAGGCCCGTGGCGAACCAGCGCTGCCTCTGATCCGCGCTGCCGTGGGTGAAGGTGTCCGGCCGCACCCGGCCGGTGGCCTGCCGCTGGAGCGTGTCGTCGCCGATCCGGGCGGCGGCGTTGAGCGCCTCCTCGATGTCTCCCTGCTCGAGGGTCTGCCGCTGGGTGCCGGTGCGGTTGGCCCACACCCCCGCCAGGCAGTCCGCCTGGAGCTCCAGGCGCACCGAGAGCTGATTGGCCTGCACCTCGGAAACCCGCCCCTGCAGCCGCCGCACCTGCTGATCGATGCCCAGCAGGTGCTGCACGTGGTGGCCGATCTCGTGGGCGATCACGTAGGCCTGGGCGAAGTCGCCGGGGGCCCCCAGCTCCCTGCGCAGCTGACGGTAGAAATCGAGATCGATGTACACCTTCTGGTCGTTCGGGCAGTAGAAGGGCCCCATCGCGCTCTGGGCCATGCCGCAGGCCGAGTCCACCGTTCCGTCGAACAGCACCAGTTTCGGGGGCCGGTAGCTCTCGCCCTGTTCCCGGAACTCCTCGGTCCAGGTGTCCTCGGTGTCGGCCAGGACCACCGAGACGAAATCCGCCAGCTGGTCCTGCTCCGCCGAGGGCGGCGCGGGCCGGGTCACCGCGATGCCGCCGCCCGGGGAATCCCCCGAGAGCTGCTGCAGGATCACCGTGGGATCGCCGCCGAGCAACGCCACGGCCACCGCCAGCAGCAGACCCACCAGGCCCACCCCGCCGGCCACCACCGGTCCCCCCTGGCCGCGGCGGTCCTCGATGTTCTCGCTGCGTCGTCCCTGTTGCCAGCGCATGGTGGGATTTCCCGGATTCAGATCTCGGCGGCGGCCCGCTCCACCAGACGGCGGGCCACCGCCTGCACGCCGGTGTGGGCGTAGGTGTCGGTGAAGGCGTCGAGGAAGAGGGCGAGCTGATCGAACCCGCCCTGCCAGGGACCGATCGTCGATTCCAGGGCGTGGGCGGCCCGCTCGGCGGTGAGCCCCAGTTCGCTCACGAAGCCTCCGGCCCAGCCCAGCCACGACCCGGTGGCGCGGCGCAGAAAGTCGAGATGGGCGGCGTCGCCGCGCCCCGGCAGCTGCCGCGCCATGCCGGCATAGGCCGGCAGTTTCCGCAGATCGCCCCCGCCGACCTGCCCCAGCAGACCCTCCAGCCGCTGCAGGGCCCGGTCGCCGAGCGGCAGCAGGCCGTCGAAGCACACCAGCGCCGCCATGCGGACCCGGGCCTCGCCGGCGTATTCGGCCAGGGAGGCGCCGAATTCCGCGAAGCTGTCCCCCGGCAGGCCGTTCACCTGGGTGAAGGCCAGCATCTCCGCCGCCACCTTGAGGCTGAGGTCCACCGCCTGCAGCGTCTCGCCGGGCGGAGTCAGGGTGGCCAGGCGCTTGACCAGCGGCAGGGCCCCCGTCACGTTGGCGAGCACCCGCAGACCGCCGGCGGCCTTCTGGGAGCGGTTCACCGCGTCGTAGAGGCTGAGGGCCCGCATGTAGCCCTCGTGGCGGGCCCGGCTCAGTTCGTCGGCCCGCTGCCGCACCTGTGCGATCAGGCCCGGCTCGCGGCTGCCCACCACGTCGGCGATCAGGTCGTCGGCGCTGGTGACGTTCCGCCAGCCGCCGGGCACCAGGAGGCTGATGCCCTTCAGGGCCAGCACGGTGAGGTCGCGGCGGGGCAGGCGCTCCAGCCGTTCGAGAACGGTGCTCATGCCGCCGGCTCCAGGATGGGGGCGGACCGGGGCTCCGGCAGTCTCGCCGGACGGGCCCGCCCTTCCGCCAGGGCGGGACGGAGGGCCGCCAGGCCCTTCAGGTCGAATTCCTCCAGCAATTCATGGCGCTGCTGGAGGTCGAGGCCGCTGCCCTGAGCGATCACCTTGACCTGGAAGCGGTCGGCCACCAGCAGGGCGCTTCCCTGGGGGCCCTGCTCCGCGAGGGGCCAGCCCCCGAGCCGCTCGCGGCTGGCCTCGAACTTGTCCCGGGCCGAGGGGTTGGTGATCACATCGGAGATCGAGAGCAGCGCCTTCACCTCTCCGGCCTGACGCAGCCTGGCCTGGCTGAAGCCTCGCTTCTCCTGGGTGAACACCAGCTGTTCGCCCGGCTCCGGTGCCGGGAAGAGGCGGTTGAAGGCCGTGCCGTTCACCACCTCGGAGGTGGGCAGATCGGCCACGGTGCCCCCCGGCAGCCAGGACCGGAAGGGAAGGAACAGGAAGGCGCCGAGAAGCAGGGCCCCGATCAGCAGCAGGCCGAGCCCCCAGCGCAGGATGCGTGACATCCCGAAGCGCGGGAAAGGATGAACCCACTGCTAGCAACGAAGGGAGGTTTCCGCGCCGGGCCGGTGCCAACCCGATGCGAAACGCGACGCGCCGCCGCCCTCAGCGGGCCCCGGCGGGCTGGGGGTTCCCCAGACCCACCAGTTCCATCGACAGGTCCCACACCCGCTGGGCGGTGACCGGATCGGTGGCGCGCTCGGAGAGCTCCTGGCTGAAGGGCCGTCCGTCCTTGCGCTGACGGTTGCCCCAGCTCCAGTGCACCCCGGAGACGGCGAACTCGGGGTCCGCCACCACCTGGGCCACCCTCTCGCCGGCCAGGGCCTGACTGACGTAGCCGCCGGTCACGTTCTTCTGGAACCAGGGGAAGATCTTCTGGAAGAGCTTCGGCGTGTTGCGGAACAGGGGGGTGTCCGCCACGCAGCCGGGGTAGAGGGAGGTGAACACGATCCCGGTGGAGTCATGCAGCCGGCGGTGCAGCTCCTGGGTGGTGATCATGTTGCAGAGCTTGCTGTCCTTGTAGGCCTTGCCGGGCTTGAAGGGCTTCCCGTCGGCCATGGCGATGGGGGCCTTGAAGCCGGCGGCGAAGCCGGAGAGATCGCCCAGGTCGGCGGGGGCGGGAATGGGGATCTTGCCGCCCAGTTCCTTCAGGTTGGCCGTCACGGTGCCGAGGATCACCAGACGGCGGGAGGGATGGCCCGAGCGCTTGAGGTCCTCCAGCAGGAGATGGATGAGAAGGAAGTGGCCGAGGTGGTTGGTGGCCATCGAGAGCTCGTAGCCCTGGGGGGAGCGTTCCGGCTGCTTGAGGCGCGGTTTGTACACGGCGGCGTTGATCACCAGGGCGTCGAGGCCGCGTCCGGTGGCGTGGAACGCGTCCACCAGCCGCCGCACGCTGTCGAGATCGCCCAGATCCACCTGCAGGTGGGTGACGGCGCTGTCGGGGATGGCGAGGGCGGCCTGGGCCCGGCGGGCCTTCTCGGTGTCACGGCAGGCCATCACCACGTGCCAGCCACGGTCCGCGAGGGCCTTGGTGGCGAACAGTCCGACGCCGGAGGAGGCCCCGGTGATCAGCACCGTGGGGGCCAAGGCGGCGGGATCACCGGTGGGGGAAACCATGGGGAGGGGACGGGGTGGACGCGGAGGCGCCCAACCTACGGAGTCCGCGTGGCGTCTCCGTTGCCCGTGGCGGCGGTTTCAACACTCGGCAACGCGCTGGCGGCTGTCGAGGATTCGCCCTGTCCGCCGCTCCTCCAGACCACCCGCAGGCGGTCCGGCGCGATCCATTGGCTCTGCTCCCGGATCAGCCGCTGCTCCCCCTCCGCGTGGAACAGGTGATCGAACCGCTCGCGGGCGCGGGACAGCTTGGCCTTCTCCAGTTCGAGCACCGCGGAGATCTCGCCCTGGCGCTGCATCCGCTGCTGGTAGGCCCCTGCCAGCCGCACCAGGCTCACCCCCACCACCGCCACCAGGCCGAGCTTCACGGTGAGACCGATGACGCTGTAGAGGAGTTCCTGGCGCTCGGCGGTGTGGACCCCCGTCGAGGCGACCGGCGAGACGACGGCGAGTGCGGGGCTGGACCGGGCCGGGGCCGGGGGGCGGCGACGGCCGCGGGGGCGGGTGGAGGCGGTCACCGGGGTGGGGAACGGCGGGCCCACTGCTTGTATCACCCGCCCCCCCCGCTGCCAAGGGGCTGACGCTGAACTCTTCAGGCCTTGTAGAGGCTGAAGCAGAGACGCACCGCCAGAACGCCCGCATGGGCGGCGACGACGAGGGCGATGAGGATCTCGGCCTGGTGGATGGAGCTGACCATGGCGGCGCAAGGCGGACGACGACGGCACCATTCTTCGGCCTCCGCCCGCTACGGTCCAGCGGTCGGCGAAGGCGTGTCACAGCTCTTGATGGCCTCCCCATCCCTCCCCGGCCTTCCCCCCCTGGAGGTGGACAGGGAAGGGATCCTCCGTCTCGATCTGGCTCCCCTGGCGCCGCTGGCCGCCCTCCCCCCCCGGCGGCTCCTCGAACAGGCCGGCCGGGTGGAGCTGCGGCTCGACTGGCCGCGGCCCCCCGAGGACCCCCGCGAGCTCTCGGAGATCCCGGAGGTCCGCCTGTGGAGTCTCCGGGCCGACGCCCTCCATCCCTGGCTGCCCCTGGTGCTCGAACGGAGTGGCGGCAGCCTGACCCGCCACGTGGCGATGCTGCTGCCCCACGGCTTCAGCCGCACCGAGGGGATCCGCTTCGCTCCGGAATCCCTGGAGCTGTGGATCACCCACCGGCTGTTCCTGCTCGATGCCTGGTCCCGGCAGGCCGGTCTCGACTGCCGCAACGGCCTGGCCCAGATGGCGGCGGTTCTGGGCTTCGAACTCGATCCCGCCTTCTGGTCCCCCCTGGCGGAAGCCTGAGGGGGCCGGTGCCCTCGCCAGCAGGAGCGCCCGCAGGCCCACCCCCACCGCGAGGGTGAGGGTGAGCCCCTGCAGCAGCCGCGCCAGCGTCACCGCGCTCACCCGCTGCAGCCGGGCGGCGGACCAGCCGGCCGCCACCGCGGCGGTGGCCCCCAGCGCCAGGCCCATGGCGGGATCGGCCCGCCCCTCCGCCAGGAAGGCCGTCGCCGCGGTGGCGGACGACGCCAGCACCGCCAGGGTGCTCAGGCGGATCGCCTGATGGATCGGCACCCCCAGCCCGCGCACCATCAGCGGCACCATCACCAGGCCACCGCCCACCCCGAGCAGGCCGCTGGCCAGGCCCGCGACGCCTCCCACCGCGGCGAGTCCATGGCGCGGCAGGTCGCCGTGGCCGCCGTGGCGGGGTGCCCGGGGGCGCGG
This sequence comes from uncultured Cyanobium sp., assembly GCA_964628165.1. Taxonomy (GTDB): domain Bacteria; phylum Cyanobacteriota; class Cyanobacteriia; order PCC-6307; family Cyanobiaceae; genus Cyanobium. Next base: position 3,060 of record CAZVPB010000027.1, on the reverse strand, counting down.
CGAGATCGACGCGGCCAGCAGCCCGTACATCAGGGCCTGCAGCGCCAGCAGCCACCATCCCCGCATCGAGCTCCCCAGCTGGCTGAACAGGCCGGCGGCCAGCACCGCGCCGAGGGCGATCGCCGCGCCGTCGGCCCGTGGAATCAGGCCCCGGCGCCCATGGGCCCAGGTGCCCCCCACCGTGGTGGGCACGATCGCCACGGTGCTGGTGGCGAGGGCCTCGTGGGGCTCGAGGCCGGCGAGAAGCAGCAGCGGCGAGAAGATCAGGCCCCCGCCGATGCCCAGCAGTCCCGACAGGGCCCCCGCCATCAGCCCGAGGGGAAGCAGGGGGAGCAGCCTGCCCAGCTCCGGAGGGAGGGAAGGGGGCATCGAGGCGCCAACCTGGTGGCATGGAGGACGCACCAGCATCGCCCGCAGGCCCCGGGGGGAGGGTTCGCTGGATTCCCCCCCTCCGGCTCGGCGGCGACTGGCAGATGGCCATCGACGAGTGGCTCCTCGACCGGGCCGTCGGCGGCGGCGGCCCGGTGCTGCGGCTTTACGACTGGCGCCGCCCCACCCTCTCCCTCGGGTTCCACCAGCGCCGCATCGAACCTGCCTGGCGGCGGCTCGCCGCCGCCGGGCGGATCGACCTGGTGCGCCGGCCGAGCGGGGGCCGGGCCGTGCTTCACGCCGGCAGCCTCACCTATGCGCTGATCTGGCCCGCCCCCTCCGCCGCCCGCGGCTGCGCCTACCGGCTTGCCTGCGCCTGGTTGCAGGAGGCCTTCGCCGGCCTCGGCCAGCCCCTGGTGTTCGGGCGCCGCGCCGCCACCGCCGACCGCTCCAGCTGCTTCGCCAGCGGCACCGCGGCCGACCTGGTGCATCCCGACGGGGCCAAGCGCATCGGCAGCGCCCAGCTTTGGCGACGGGGCAGCCTCCTGCAGCACGGCTGCATCCTGGTGAGCCCGCCGGCGGATCTCTGGCGGCAGCTCTTCGGTGACGCCCCGCCGGCTCTGCCCCCCCTGCCGGTCGCTCGGGTCGAACTGCTGCGGAGGCTGCGGCGTGCCGCCGCCCTTCATCTTCCGCTGGGGAGGGGAATGACCACGCAGCCGCTCGGCCGGCAGGAGTGGCGGCGGATCGCCCTGCGGCGCCGCCGCTACCGGCCGGTGCCCTTCGCCGCCGGCATGGTCTCCCCGGCGGCCTGCATCGAGCGGGCCACCTGGGAGAGGGCAAGCCCGAGCGGATAGGTGTTGAGTCGCCGGGCGTTGCTCATCACCCGCGGCGGCAGCTTGAGGCCGAGGCGGCCGAGCACCGCCTCCCCCACCTCCGGCCGTTCGAGGGTCCCGGAGGGCAGGCCCGCCGGACTCAGCACCAGCAGCCTTGGGGCGGCGGTCTCCTCGAACTGGATCACGGCCTGCCAGAGCGGGGCGTCCGCGGCGATCGCCGGCAGGCTGTCGAGCGGCTGCAGGTGGTCCCCCACCCGTTCCAGGTCCCAGTTCTGGACCGGAAGATCCCGCAGGGGGGTGTCGTCGATCACCCCCTTCCAGCGGCCCCGGTCGCAGACCAGCACCCAGTCCGGCAGACCGGCGCCGGCGCCTTCCCCCTCGCCCTTGTCGCCTTCCACCGTCGTCTGACGGCCCAGCCGCAGTTCGCTGAGACGCCGCAGAGTGGTGTCGGCCTCGAGCACGCGGAAGCGGCGCTGGGCCACGTCCTTCACCTGCAGGTCGTTGAGGGCGCGCTGCACCAGCAGCATCTGGCTCTGGCTGCGGGCCGCGCCGAGGCCGAACCAGCCCAGCAGGATCAGCCACACCGCTCCCGCCGCGCCGCGCAGAAGAAGGACGGTGCCGAGTCCCACGGCGAGGAAGGAGAGGAAGCGGCCGGTGGTGTTGGCCACCTCGATGCCCCGGCGGCGGCTGCCGGAGAGCTGCCAGACGAGGGCCTTGAGGATCTGGCCGCCGTCCAGGGGAAGGCCCGGCAGCAGGTTGAAGAAGGCGAGCACCAGGTTGAGCCGCGCCAGTTCGGCCACCATCGCCCCGAACAGGGGGGAGAGATGGCTGGCGCCGTGCATCACGGCGAGCAGCCCGAAGCCCAGCGCCAGGCTCACCGCCGGGCCCGCCGCCGCCACCAGCAGGGCCCCCAGGGGGGTGGGGCATTCCTTCTCCACCGTGGCCACGCCGCCGAGCAGGAAGAGGGTGATGCTGCGCACCCGCACGCCATGGGCGATGGCCACCACCGAATGGCCGAGCTCATGCAGCAGAACGGAGACGAACAGCAGAAGGGCGGTGGCGAAGGCCACGCCCCACACCGGGACTTCCGGCACCTGGGCCCCGAGGGTGATGCGGTACTCCTGCTGGAACACCAGGGTGGCCACCACCAGGATCACGAACCAGGAGGGATGGATGCGCAGGGGAATCCCCCGGATCCTCAGCAGTTGCCAGCCATCTCCCACGAAATTCCCGAGGTTGGAGGGTGTGTGTCGCCGCTCAGGGGTGGATCCTAGGAAGGAACCTCCACCGCCCGGCCTTGACCCTCCTGAAGATCTGCGGTGTGCGGCGGCCGGAGCAGGCGGAGGCGATCGCGGCGCTCGGGGTCGACGCCGTCGGCGTCATCGGAGTGGCCACGTCGCCACGCTTCGTGGCGCGGCAGTGCCGGGGCGAGCTGTTCGCCGCCATCGCCGCCGGGAACGGCCGCTGCCGCAGCGTGCTGGTGATGGCGGATCCCCACGGGGAGGAGATCGCGGCGCTGATGGCGGGCCCCCGCCCGGATGTGCTGCAGCTGCACGGCCACGAGTCGCCGGAACGGTGCGGCCGCCTGCGCGAACGCTTCGACGGGGAAGTGTGGAAGGCTCTGCGGATCCGGTCTCTGGAGGATCTCGAGGGCCTGGAGCCGTGGGCGGAGGTGGTGGACGCCCTCCTGCTCGATGCCTGGGCCCCGGGCCGCCTGGGTGGAACGGGCCGGCGGATCCCGCCGGCGTGGTTGCGGGATGTGCGTTCCCCGCTCCCCTGGTGGCTGGCCGGCGGGCTCACCCCAGAGGGGGTGCCGGATCTGCTGCGGGAAGTGGACCCCCACGGCCTGGACCTGTCC
>CAZVPB010000026.1:0-18019 GCA_964628165.1 uncultured Cyanobium sp. | reverse complement strand
CTGCTGCTGATTCAGTGGGCTCCCGACTACATCAATAGTCTGGGCATCAATGTGACACGTGATGCATGGGGCTGGGACGAGGGCATCGGAATCAGCCTCGAAGACTACGGTCCGATTCCGGCACGGCGCACCATCCACCAGCTCAGGGCCAGGCTCACCAGGGCCCGCGCCAGCACCACCTCGGCCACCGGCAGGCGGTTCCCCACCGCCTTCACCGCCACCGCCATGAGGCTGAAGCTCATGGCGCTGCCCAGCATGGCGGCCACCGATCTGGTGTCTTCCGACAGAATGGGTCCGGAAGTCACACCACCGGTGGGGTCATTCCCCCCGCGCCGGGGCCTTCCCCGCCCATCGTCCCCGCCAGCGCCGGTGCCCACTCCCCGTCTCCACCCCCGCACGATCGAAGCCGTCAAGGAACGTGCCGACATCGTCGACGTGGTGGGCGAGCACGTGGTGCTGAAGCGGAAGGGGAGGGAGTTCGTCGGGCTATGCCCGTTCCACGACGACCGCAGTCCCTCGATGACGGTCTCGCCGGCCAAGCAGTTCTACTACTGCTTCTCCTGCGGGGCGGGAGGCAACGCCATCAAGTTCCTGATGGAACTGCAGCGCACCGACTTCGCGGAGGTGGTGCTGGGGCTGGCCCGCCGCTACCACCTGCCGGTGGAGACCGTCGACGGTCCCCAGCAGGAGCGCCTGCGCCGTCAGCTGTCCCGCCGTGAACGTCTCCACCGGGCCCTCTCCCTGGCGGCGGGCTGGTTCCGCTCCCGGCTGCTGGCGCCGGAGGGGGCCCAGGCCCTCCGCTACCTGCGGGAGCAGCGCGGTCTGAGCGACACCACGATCGAGGCGTTCGGTCTCGGCTACGCCCCCGACTCCTGGGATGGCCTGCTCCACCATCTCGGCACGGTGGAACGGCTGGAGCCGGAGCTGCTCGAGCAGGCCGGGCTGGTGGTGCCGCGGCGCGGCGGCAACGGCTTCTACGACCGCTTCCGGAACCGGCTGATGGTGCCGATCCACGACCGCCAGGGCCGGGTGATCGCCTTCGGCGGCCGCAGCCTCGACGGCGCCGAGCCGAAATATCTCAATTCGCCGGAGACCGAGGTGTTCGCCAAGGGGGATCACCTCTTCGGTCTCGACCGCGCCGCCGACGCGATCCGCCGGGCGGACCGGGCCGTCGTGGTGGAGGGCTACTTCGATGCGATCGCCCTCCATGCCGCCGGCATCGCCAATGCGGTGGCCTGCCTCGGCACGGCCCTGAGCCGCCGCCAGATCACCCAGCTGTGCCGCTGCTGCGACAGCCGCCGGGTCATCCTCAACTTCGACTCCGACGCCGCCGGCGTGCGGGCCGCCAGCCGGGCGATCGGCGAGGTGGAGGAGCTGGCCCTGCAGGGTCAGCTGGAGCTGCGGGTGCTGCATCTCCCCTCCGGCAAGGATCCCGACGAGTTTCTGCGCGACCGGGGAGCCGCCGCCTACCGCGCCCTGCTGGACGGGGCGCCGCTCTGGCTCGACTGGCAGATCGAAGGCCTCCTCGAGGGTCGGGATCTGGCCCGGGCCGACCATTTCCAGGCGGCCCTCGCGGCGCTGGTCCCCCTGCTCGGACGGCTTCCCCCCACCGCCCTGCGGAGCCATTACCTGCAGCGGGTGGCCGAGCGCCTGGCCGGCGGCCAGGCCCGGCTGGCGCGGCAGCTGGAGGACGACCTGCGGCAGCAGGTGAAGGGCCAGCGTTGGCACGGCCGCTCCGCCCGCTGGCAGCGTCCCGGCGAAGTGGGCACCCAGGAACGGGCGGAGGCGCTGCAGCTGATGCTCTACCTGCACCACCCCGCCCTCCGGCCCGAGCTGCGCCGCACCCTGCGGCTCTGGGAGCAGGACGACTTCGCCCTCCAGCCCCACCGCCACCTCTGGGCCGCCATCACCGAAATCGAGGAGGAGCACCTCGGCGCCGGCCGCCCCGAGGCGGTCAGCCGCGGGCTCGATCCGGGCGAGGCGCTGGCGGCCCTCGACCTGCCCCCTCTCCTGCTCGACCGGCTGCTGGCGGACGAGGGCGGCCTGTCCGACCGCCTCACCCCCCTGCTCCAGCCCGGCGAGCTGCAGCGCCTCGTTCTCGCCCAGCCGCTGCTGCAGCTCCGCGGCGCCATCGCCGTCCGCTCCCGCCAGCGCAGCCTGCGCCGCTGCCGCCATCTCCTCGATGCCTGGTCCGCCCAGCGCCTGCGCACCCTGGAGCACTGCCTCGGCCAGCTGCTGGAGCAGGAGCCCTCACCGGCCCCCGATGCCGACATGGAGTCCCGCATCCTCTCCCTCTTCGACCACCTCAACGCCGACGCCCTGCGCTTCCAGCAGGACTATTACGCCGAACGCCGCCACCTCGAGACCCTCGACGCGCAGCGCCGGGCGGGATACGGAGAGATCCATGCGCCGGCGGCGGCCCAGCCCGCCCAGCCCGCCGCCTAGCCTGAACGTCGTCGGCTCCTTGCCATGGCCTCCGAGACGGCCACTCCGATTCCCGCCGACGAGAAGCAGCGGCTGCGGGATCTCGAACGCCACGGCCTCTTCGGCCACCCCGGCGACGAGCACCTCGACCGGCTCGTGGACCTGGCCGGCTCCATCCTCGGCGTCCCCATCGCGCTGATCTCCCTGGTGGCCGCCGACCGCCAGTGGTTCCTGGCCCGCAAGGGGGTGGAGGTGCGGGAGATGCCCCGCGAGGGGGCCTTCTGCGCCCACACGATCGCCTCCGACGAGGTGTTCGTCGTGCCCGACGCCCGCGACGATCCCCGCTTCAGCGCCCACCCCCTCGTCCGCGAGGAGCCCCACATCCGCTTCTACGCCGGCGCTCCGCTGCGCAGTCCGGACGGGCACAACCTCGGCAGCCTCTGCGTGCTCGACCGGCAGCCGCACCAGCTCAGTGAGGCGCAGATCCACCAGCTCGAGATGCTGGCCGACCTCGTGGTCCGCGAACTGGAGCTGCGCCGCCTCTCCCACCTCTGCCCGGTCACCGGTCTGCCGCTGCGCTCCCGCTTCCTGGAGATCGCCGACCGCGAGTTCGAGCGGGCCGCCAGGGAGCACCATCCCCTCTCCCTGTTCTGCTTCGACATCGACAACTTCCGCCGCTTCAACCACCGCTGGGGTCATCACGCCGGCGACGGGGTGCTGGCCGACCTGGCCCGCCTGGTGCGCACCCACCTGCGGGAGCAGGACTACGCCGGCCGGCTCGGCGACGGTGAGTTCGCCCTGCTCCTGATCGACTGCGACATGGAGGAGGCCCTCTCCCGGGCCGAGGGGCTGCGGCTGGCCGTCACCCGGATGCCCGGCATCCACAGCCATTCCGACGTGAAGCTCCAGATCAGCGGCGGGCTCACCTGCCGCTCCGACGCGGACCGCCACTTCGGCGACCTCCTCCTCCGCGCCGACCGCGCCCTCGAACTGGCCCGCGGCAACGGCCGCAACCAGGTGGCCTGCCTGCGCGAGGGGGCCTGAGCCCCCTTCCTTCAGGCCCGCACCACCGGCACCTCCTCCAGGCGGGTGGTGGCGGCCCCGGAGAGCCGCGAGCGTCTCATGCGCCAGGCCGGCTGGAGGCCGCAGGCGGCCCACTGGATGGTGCCGCGGCCGTAGCGGCGGTTGAGCCCGTCGACGGTGGCCATCAGCGCCTGACGGCGCCGCTGCTCCCGCTCCGGCAGGGGAGCGAGCAGGTGGTGCTGCAGCTGGTCGTCCGGTTGCAGGTCCTGCAGCATCACGCCCGCCTTCTGGAGAGGCTTGAGGGGGCGGAACAGCCGGTCCGCCAGCGGCAGGGCGGCCGCCAGCAACACCGCGGTGTCGTTGCTCGGCAGCGGCAGCGTGGCGGTGGCGGCATTGCCGTAGAAGCGGCTGCCGTCGAACGGACTGCTCCGCACGAAGACGGTGACCGTGCCGGCCCGCTGCCGCTGGCGGCGCAGTTTCTCGGCGGCCCGGCAGAGGTGGGTGGCCACCGCTTCCCGCAGGGCTTCGCGGCTGCGGACCGGTGTGCCGAAGCTGCGGCTCACGCAGGTTTCCTGCTTCGGCCGCGCCGTTTCCGTCAGCGCCAGGCAGGGGTGGCCGCGCAGCTCCTGCTGCAGCCGCAGCCCCACCACGCCGCAGCGGTGGCGCAGCTCCCCGGCAGGCATGTCGCGCAGGGCGCGGGCGTCGGCGACGCCGCGCAGGCGGCACCAGCGGGACAGTTTCCGGCCGATGCCCCAGACCTCCTCGACCGCCACCGCCGCCAGCCAGGGGTCGGGATCCGCCACCGCCCCCAGATCGAACACCCCCTCCTTCCCCGCCTCCCGCTTGGCGATCCGGTTGGCGATCTTGGCCAGCACCTTGGTGGGGGCGATGCCCACCGCCACCGGCAGGCCCAGGTGGCGGCGCACCTCCCGCCGCAGGAGGCGGCCCCAGCCCGTGAGGTCCGCGCCCGCCGCCGTCCCGCTCCGGGGCCGGCGGAGGCGGCCGAAGGCCTCGTCGATCGAGTACACCTCCAGCTCCTCCACCCACCGCTCGAGACTGGCCATGAGCCTGGCGCTCATGTCGGCGTAGAGGCCGTAGTTGGAGCTGCGCACGATCACGCCGTGGCGTTCCAGCTGCCGACGCACCCGGAAGAACGGGGTGCCCATCGGGATGCCGAGGGCGCGCGCCTCGGCGCTGCGGGAGACGATGCAGCCGTCGTTGTTGGAGAGCACCACCAGCGGCCGGCCGATCACCGCCGGATCGAGCGCCGCCTCGCAGGAGGCGTAGAAGTTGTTGCCGTCGATGAGCGCGATGGCACTGGTCACCCTGGCGTCCGCGGCCTCGCCCGATGGTACTGATGAACCATTTGCGGAGACCGTGCCGGTGCGTTCGTCGGAGCGGGGTGTCGAGGTCAGACTGGGGGCGTCGCACGGCCGCCGCCGCCGTGGCGCCCCGATGTCCCATGCCTCCCCGCCGACGAGCCAGCCAGGGCCGCATTCCGGCGGCGGTGCAGATCCAGCGCCAGCCCCATCCGCTGCAGCACGAGCACCGGGGCGCCTCCTCGCGGGCGTTCCGCTGGAGCGTGCTGCTCAACACGGGCCTGTCGGCCCTGCAGCTGGTGATCGGGTTCGCCTTCGGCTCGCTGGCCCTGATCGGTGATGCCGTGCACAACCTCGGCGACGTGGCGGGCCTGCTGCTGGGCTGGGGGGCCGAGCGGCTCAGCGCCCTGCCGGCCACCGGCCGGTTCACCTACGGCTTCGGCCGCAGCACCCAGCTGGCCTCCCTGGTGAACGCCGTGCTGATCCTGATGGCGGCGGCGGTGGTGGTCGTGGAGGGGATCCAGCGGTCCTTCCGGCCGGTGGAGGTGGTGAGCGGCCCGGTGGCCTGGGCCGCCGCCGCCGGCCTGGCGGTGAATCTGTTCTCCGCCCACCTCTTCGGGGCGGACCGGCATGTCGACCTCAACCGCAGGGCGGCGGTGATCCACCTCCTCACCGACGCGGCGGTGTCGGCGGTGGTGCTGTTCAGTGCCCTGCTGGTGAGCGTCACGGGCTGGAATGCCATCGACGGCATCACCGCCGTGGGGGTGGGACTGGCGGTGGCCTGGAGCGGTGCCCGGCTGCTGCGGGAGGCTCTGGTGGTGGCCCTGGATGCGGTGCCGCCGGGCATCGACCGGCAGAGGGTGGAGGAGCTGCTGCGCTCCCTGCCGGGCGTGGAAGATGTCCACCATGTGCACGTGTGGGCGATGAGCACCTCCCGCTACGCCCTCACCGCCCATCTCCGGCGCCGTTCGGCGGGGCTTGATGACATGGAGCTGCTGCACCTGGCCAAGCAGCGGCTGGCGGAGCTCGGCATCGGCCACAGCACCATCCAGCTGGAGCCGCCGGAAGGCTGAAGGCTCAGGATTCCTCTTCGTCCTCCAGGAGGAGTTCCCGGAAGGCGGTGTAGAGCTCGGTGGCCGCGGCGGGGCCGGCGGCGTCGCTCCGCCGGCCAGGGGAGGAGCGGCGGCCCGGCGGGACGGCGGGGCGGCGTTCCTCCTCGAGAACCCGCAGGCGGTCGAGCAGATGGGGCGGCACCTCCCCGTCGGGACTGGCGTCCATCAGGGCGTGGAAGAGGCCCTCGGGGTCCCGGGCGGTTTCGATCGGATGGCCGCCGGTCCGGCCGGTGTCCCGCTGGGCGGGGGGCGGTGACGACTCCGTGGCGGCGGGGGCCGGTGGCGGCAGCTTGCGGGGAAGGCGGCGGCCGAGGGCCTCGAGGCGCTCGCGGCTGCGGGGGTCGAGGCTCATCGCGGTGGCGGCTGGGCGATGGGAGCTCCAGTGTGGCGCGGTTCAGCCCTGCCGCCGCCAGGCGGCCCGCCATTCCTGCAGCTGTTCCGCCGCCGCCGCGGCGGGGAACCCTCACCCCGGGGAGGAGGCCATGGAGAGCCCGGCCGGGAACGGGATGGATCGGCGCCAGAGGCGGGGCGCCTGGGCCGAGCGGCGTGCCCTCGCCCTGCTGCGCCGGCGCGGCTGGCGCCTGCTCAGCCGCAACTGGCGCTGCCGGTGGGGCGAGCTGGATCTCGTGGTCGCCAAGCCCGGCCGGTTGCTGCTGGTGGAGGTGAAGGGGCGGGCCGCCTCCTCGCGGGACGGGGCGGGTGTGGGCGCTCTGGGTGCCGTCAAGCGGCGGCGGCTGCGGCGCGCCTGGTCCTGCTGGCAGGCCGCGCATCCGCAGCTGGCCCACCTGCCGGTGGAGCAGGTGGCCGCGCTGGTGCCGCTGCCGCCCTCACGGGCGCCGGTCCGCTGGATCCGCCTGGGCAGCTGAGCGCTCCCGGCCGTGAGAGGGTTCCCCGGTCGCGGCGAGGGGAATGGCGTTCGGCGGTCACCGTCCAAGGCGACGCTTCGGCCAGCACTGGCTCGTCGATCCGGCCGTGCTGGACCGCATCGTCGCCGCCGCCGAACTCGTCCCGGGTGACCGGGTTCTCGAAGTGGGGCCGGGCCGGGGAGCGCTGACCGAGCGCCTGCTGGCGGCCCCGGTGGGCGAACTGGTGGCGGTGGAGCTCGACCGGGACCTGGTGGCCGGACTGCGGCGCCGCTTCGGCGGTGACCCCCGCTTCCAGCTCATCGAGGGGGACGTGCTGCAGGTGCCGCTGGTGCCGTGGCGTGGGGAGGCGTCACCGCCGGCCGCCGACAAGGTGGTGGCGAACATCCCCTACAACATCACCGGACCGCTGCTGGAGCGGCTGGTCGGTCGCCTGGATCGACCGCCGGACCACCCGTTCGCGCGGCTCGTGCTGCTGGTGCAGCGGGAGCTGGGGGAACGGATCCGGGCCCGTCCCGGCAGCGCCGCCTACGGCGGCCTCAGCGTCCGGCTCCAGATGCTGTGCCGGTGCCGCGCCGTGTGTCCGGTGCCGCCCCGCTGCTTCGTGCCGCCGCCGCGGGTCATGTCGGAGGTGATCCTGCTGGAGCCCAGGCCGGCGGGGGAGCTGCCGCCGCCGGAGCTGGCCCGGCCCCTGGAACGGCTCTTGCGCGGGGCCTTCGCCGCGCGGCGCAAGATGCTGCGCAACGGTCTGGCCTCCCTGGTGCCGCCGGAGCGGCTGGAGTCCCTCGCCGCGGCGGCCGGGGTGGATCTGCGCCAGCGGCCCCAGGACCTGCCGCCCGGCCGCTGGCTGGCCCTGGCGGAGGGCTTGAATCGGGCCGTTCCCCCGCCGCCCGGCGATGGCTGATCCACGCCCCCCGTCCGCTGCACCGGGTCACGGCCCTTGCGTGGTGCAGGCGCCGGCGAAGATCAACCTCCATCTGGAGGTGCTGGGGCTCCGCGGCGATGGCTTCCACGAGCTGGCGATGGTGATGCAGTCCATCGATCTGATGGACCGCCTCCATCTCGCCTCCCGCTCCGACGGCCGCGTCGAACTCAGCGCCGACTGCCCCGGCCTGCCCGTCGATCAGGACAACCTGATCGTGCGGGCGGCGGAGGTCCTGCGCCGGCACGTGGGCCGTGGCGACCTCGGCGCCAGCATCCGGCTCGACAAGCGCATCCCCGTGGGTGCCGGTCTGGCCGGTGGATCGAGCGACGCCGCCGCCGCCCTGGTGGGTCTCGACGCGCTGTGGGGTCTGGGGCTGCCGCGGCAGGACCTCCACGGGCTGGCCGCGGGCCTGGGCTCCGACGTCCCCTTCTGTCTGGAGGGGGGGACCGTGCTCTGCTTCGGGCGGGGCGAACGGCTCGAGCCGATGCCGCCGCGATCGGTCCCGCCGCTGGGGGTGCTGCTGCTCAAGCATCCCCGCCTGAGTGTGTCCACCCCCTGGGCCTACCGGCTCTGCCGCGAGCGCCGCGGCGGGGAGTATCTGCGGGGCGAGGAGGCCTTCGAGGAGCGCCGCCGGGCGCTGCGGAGCGGTTCCCTGGTGCAGGCCCTGCAGGGCCTGGCTCCCCTGCCGCCGATCCGGAACGACCTGGAGTCGGTGGTGGCCGCGGAGATCGCCGGCATCGGCGCCGGCATGGAGCTGCTGCGCGGCTGCGACGGGGCGCTGGCGGTGGCCATGAGCGGCTCCGGCCCCAGCCTGTTCGCCCTCTTCCCCGATCCCGCGGCGGCGGCGAGTGCCCGTTCCGTCCTCGCCGGGGAGCTCGCGGAGGCGGGCTTCGACAGCTGGTGCTGCCGGTTCCTTCCCCATGGTGCGAGCCTGGTGGAGAGCGGCCGCGAGCGATGAGTTCCCCTTCCCCCTCCCCCGTTCCGGACCCCTCGCCGTCTCCCGCCGAAGCGAAGGGGCCGGCCAGCTTCCTGGCGGGTGCCCTCACCAGTGGCCTGTTCGGATGGCTGAGCCTCGGCCTCAGCCGCCGGGTGGTGGCCTACTACATGGCCCACCCTCCCCACCACGACTCGGCCCTGGCCCAGAGCATCGCCACGGCGCTGAAGACCCTGATCGTGGGCATGTGCTTCCTGGCCACCTTCACCTTCGGCTTCATCGGTCTCGGCCTCCTCCTGGTGTTCCTGCGCAGCCTTCTGCCCACGGCGCGGCGCGGTACCTAAAGTCCGGGTCGAACCTTCCCCCGTTGCCGTGACCCCCCACGATCTGGGTCTTCTGGTGGTGCTGCTGCTGCCGGGCATGCTCCTCTCGGTGCTGCTCCTGAGCACCTTCGCCGCCGGCGGCTGAAGGGCCTGAGATAAGTTGGCCCCGCCCTCCGGCCGGTGCCGATCCTTGGCCCAGACCCTTCTCTTCAACGCCCTGCGGGAAGCCATCGACGAGGAGATGGCCCGTGATCCCCACGTCTGTGTGATGGGTGAGGACGTGGGCCACTACGGGGGGTCCTACAAGGTGACCAAGGGTCTCTACGAGAAGTACGGCGAGTGGCGCATTCTCGACACGCCGATCGCCGAGAACAGCTTCACCGGCATGGCTGTGGGAGCCGCCATGACCGGCCTGAGGCCGATCGTGGAAGGCATGAACATGGGCTTTCTGCTGCTGGCCTTCAACCAGATCTCCAACAATCTGGGCATGCTCCGGTACACGAGCGGTGGGAACTACACGATCCCTGCCGTGGTCCGCGGGCCCGGTGGTGTGGGCCGCCAGCTCGGCGCCGAACACAGCCAGCGTCTCGAGGCGTACTTCCACGCCATACCCGGCATCCGCATCATCGCCTGCAGTACCCCCACCAATGCCAAGGGACTGCTCAAGGCCGCCATCCGCGACGACAATCCGGTGGTCTTCTTCGAGCACGTGCTGCTCTACAACCTCTCCGAGGAGCTGCCCGAGGGTGATTACATCTGCTCCCTGGATCAGGCCGAGGTGGTCCGTCCCGGCAGTGACCTGACCATCCTCACCTATTCCCGGATGCGTCACCATTGCCTCAAGGCCGTGGAACAGCTCGAGGCTGCCGGAGTCGACGTCGAACTGATCGATCTGATCACTCTCAAGCCCTTCGATCTCGACACGATCACCCGCTCCGTCCGCAAGACCCATCGCGTCCTCGTGGTGGAGGAGTGCATGAAGACCGGCGGCATCGGTGCCGAGCTTCTGGCCCTCATCACCGAGCATTGCTTCGATGATCTCGATGCCCGCCCGGTGAGGCTTTCCTCCCAGGACATTCCCACCCCCTACAACGGCAACCTGGAGAACCTCACGATCATCCAGCCCCACCAGATCGTGGAGGCCGCCCTGCAGCTGAGCCAGGGCGGGATCTGACCATGGCCCGACAACAGGGGTGGTTCGCCCTGATCCTGGCCCTGGCGATCGCCGCGGCGGCCCTGCTCGCCACCTTCGGCCTGCAGCTCGGTCTCGATCTGCGCGGCGGCAGCCAGCTCACCCTCCAGGTCATGCCCGCCGGGGACATCCGCAAGGTGGACCGCGAGCAGCTCGATGCGGTGCGGGAGGTGCTCGAGCGCCGCGTGAACGGGCTCGGCGTGTCGGAATCGACCCTCCAGACCGTGGGGGACGACCAACTGGTCCTGCAGCTGCCCGGCGAGCAGGATCCCCGCGGAGCCGCGAGGGTGCTGGGCAGCACGGCCCTGCTCGAGTTCCGTGCCCAGCGGCCCGGCACCGAGGAGGAGATGAACGCGCTGCTGCCGTTGCGGAGGCAGCTCGACGCGGTGCTCGCCGCCCGCCGTCAGCGGGGTGACGGGGCGGAAGGAGGGGAATCGGCCGACGCCTTCGAGGAGGCGTTCGAGCGCCTCGGGCTCCCCAGTCCCGATGACCTCAGCGAGACGGAACGGCTCGAGCGGCTGCAGCAGGAGGTCAACCGCCGCCTCATCGCCCTCTACGGCCCCCCGCTGCTCACCGGCAAGGAACTCGTCACCGCCGGGCGTCAGCAGCAGCAGACCGGCTCGGCCTGGGAAGTGACCCTGAACTTCAACCGCGAGGGGGCCGAGAAGTTCGCCGAGCTCACCAAGTCGATCGCCGGCACCGGTCGGGTTCTCGGCATCGTCCTCGACGGCCGCTCGATCAGCGAGGCCACGGTGGGACCGGAGTTCCAGGCGGCCGGGATCGCCGGCGGGGCCGCCAGCATCACCGGCAACTTCAGCGCCGAGGAGGCCCGGGAACTCGAGGTGCAGCTGCGGGGCGGCTCCCTGCCCCTGCCGGTCAAGATCGTGGAGGTCCGGACCATCGGTCCCTCCCTCGGCGCCGACAACATCCGTTCCAGCCTGGCGGCCGCCCTGGCCGGTCTCGCCCTGGTGGCGGTGTTCATGGTGGTGGTGTACCGGCTGCCGGGGATCGTCGCGGTGGTCGCCCTCAGCCTCTACGCCCTGTTCAACCTCGCCGCCTATTCCCTCATCCCCGTCACCCTCACCCTGCCCGGCATCGCCGGATTCATCCTCTCGGTGGGCATGGCGGTGGATGCCAATGTGCTCATCTTCGAACGGGTGAAGGAGGAACTGCGCGGCTCCAACACATTGATCCGCTCGATCGACACCGGATTCTCCCAGGCCTTCTCCTCCATCCTCGACGGCCACCTCACCACCCTGATCAGCTGCGCCGCCCTGTTCTTCCTCGGCACCGGTCTGGTGAAGGGATTCGCGGTCACCCTCGCGATCGGCGTGATGCTGAGCCTCTTCACGGCCCTCACCTGCACCCGCACCCTGCTGCGGCTCCTCATGAGCTATCCCGCCCTGCGACGGCCCGGTTACTTCATCTCCGAGCGCGAGCTCGCCGCCGGAGCGGTCTGAACCGATGAACCTTCTGGCTGGCCTTTCCCCCCTGCCCCGCTTCCGGGTGAGCCGCCACCGCCGGCTGCTCTGGACGGTGTCCCTGGCAGCGATGCTGCTCAGCCTGATCGGCATCGTGCTCTCCGGGAGCGACCCCTCCATCCGCGCGCCGCTGCGGCCGGGCCTCGATTTCACGGGAGCCACCCAGATCCAGATCCAGCGCGACTGCGGCGACCGCTGCGGTGAACTCCGCTCCAACCAGGTCCGCGCCGCCCTGAACCCGATCGATCTGCCCAGTGAACCGGACACGCCCGAACCGTCCCTCGCGGCCGCCGGGGTTCAGCTGCTGGACGGTGGCGCGAGTGTGCTTCTCCGGCTCCCCGCCCTCTCGGCCGCCCAGGGGCAGGCCGTGGTGGAAGGACTGGCTCCGGTGCTGGGAGCGGTGCAGCCGGGCGGCGTCTCGATCGACACGATCGGACCCATCCTCGGCACCCGTCTGCTCCGCAGCAGCCTCCTCTCCCTGGCGGTGAGCCTGGTGGGAATCGCCCTGTACATCACCCTGCGCTACGACCGGATCTACGCCTTCCTGGCGCTCCTCTGCCTCGGGCACGACGTGCTGATCACCTGCGGGGTGTTCGCCTGGCTGGGCCTGCTGGCCGGTGTGGAGGCCAACAGCCTCTTCGCCGTGGCCCTGCTCACCATCGCCGGTTACTCGGTGAACGACACCGTCGTCATCTTCGACAGGATCCGCGAGAAGCGTCGGCTGCTGGAGGGCATGGACCTCACCGATCAGGCCGATGAGGCCGTCGCGGCCACCTTCACGCGTTCCGTCTACACCTCCCTCACCACCCTGCTGCCCCTGGTGGCCCTCATCCTCTTCGGCGGCAGCACCCTCTTCTGGCTGGCCGTCGCCCTCGCCATCGGCATCGCGGTCGGCGCGTGGTCGAGCATCGGCGTGGCCTCCACCCTGCTGCCGGTCCTGTCCCGCCGATGAGCGGAGCCGGCCAGCCCGAAGGCGTCGGTCGCCGCCCCCTGCCCCTGGTCCCGCTGGTTCTCCTGGTGCTCGCCCTGGTCGATCTGCGGGTGGAGTTCCAGCTGCTGGCCGACCATTTCACCTTCACCGCCGTGGGGGCGGCGATCCGGTCCCACCTGCTGGCGGTCTCCGTGCTGCTGCTGCAGCCTTCCCTGTGGATCCACTACCGGCGACGCCGCTTCTGAGCCGTTCAGGGCCGTTCCCAGCGGTCCATCACGTCCCTCACCAGCACCGCCTGGCCGATCACCTGCAGCACCACCACCAGGGGGAGGGCGAGCAGCAGCCCCGGCAGACCGAGCAGGGCCCCCAGGCTCAGCTGGGCCATCAGGGCCACCGTCGGCAGCAGGTTCACCGTCCGGCTCAGCAGCAGGGGCGTGAGCAGGAACGCCTCGGTGTTCTGCAGCACCAGCCGCAGCACCAGAACCTGCAGCATCTTCGCCGGCGAGACCACCAGGGCCACCGCCATCGCCAGGAGAGTGGCGGCGAAGGGACCGATCGTGGGCACGAAGGTGAACAGTCCGCACACCAGCCCGCACAGGAGAGCGAGGGGGACCTTGAGCAGCGCCAGACCGGCCCAGCTCGCCAGGAACACCACCAGCGCCGAGAGGGTCATTCCCGCCAGCCACCCTCCCAGGGCCTGGCGGCATTCACCGAGCAGAAGCTGCATGCGGGGCCGGTAGAAGGAGGGGGTGGCGGCCAGCACGAGCCGCTGGTGACTGCGGGGGTCGAGGGCCAGGAGCACGGCCAGCAGCGCCATGAGCAGGAGCTGCACGGTGCTGCTGGCGGCGCCGCCGGCCATGCCCAGCAGTTCCCCCCCCATCGGCAGCAGACGGTTCCACCAGGCGTCGCCGCCACGGGAGGGATCGAAGCCGCCCAGGCCTGGAATCCCCCGCAGCAAGGCCTCCAGCTGGCGGCTCAGCTCCGGCAGCAGGCGGCCCAGCTCTCGGGCCTGCTCCACCACCTCCGGCAGCAGCTGCGAGGTGAGGCCGGCGCCGACAACCGTCAGGATCGCCATCGCCAGTGCCAGGGCGGCGGGGCGGTTGAGCGGCGCGAGGGCCCGCAGCTGACTGATCAGCACGTCGAGGGCGATGGCCAGCACCACGGCGCCGAACAGCACCAGCAGCACCCAGCGCAGTTCCCAGAGCAGCAGCCCCAGCACCACCAGGGCGATCACTCCCACCAGGGCCCGGATGTTCACAGCCGCAGGCGTGGCGCCCTCCAGGGATCGAGGATGTCGCGGATCACCACCTCCCGCACCAGAACCTGCAGGCACACGGCCAGGGGCAGCGCCAGCAGCAGGCCGAGGGGTCCGAAGAGGACCGTGAAGAGCAGCTGGGCGGTGAGGGTGAGGCCCGGCAGCAGATGCACCTGCCGGTGCATCACCGAGGGGGTGATCAGATAGCTCTCCAGGTTCTGCACCAGGATGTAGAGCCCGAGCACCGCCAGCGCCTTCCAGGGCGCGTCGAGCAGCGCCACCGACATCGGGAAGACCGTGCTGAGGGTGGGCCCCACGTTCGGGATGATGTTGAGCAGTCCGGCGAGCACCGCGTTGGCGGCCACCAGGCGGACGCCCAGCAGCGAGAGACCGACCGCCGCCAGCAGGCCGACGCAGAGGGAACTGATCAGCACCCCCACCATCCAGGCGCTGAGGGCCTCGCCGCAGTGGCGCAGCACCTCCCGGAAGCGGCGGCGGTAGAAGGAGGGCACCAGCAGCAGCGCCACCTCCCGGTAGGCGTCGGGCTGGGCCGCCACCATCAGGGCCACCACCACCACGAACAGGGTCTGCACGAAGGCGGCCCCGAGGTTCCCGGCCAGGCCAAGAAGGCGGGCAGCGCCGCCGCCCAGACCGCTCGCCAGGGCGCTGCCTCCCTCGGGCCAGCGGGCCATCGTCTCCCGCAGCCAGGACATGCCGCCGTCACTGGTGCCGTAGAGCATCTGCGAAATCCTCTCCAGCGTCTGGCGGAAGAGGTTCAGCAGAACTCCGGCCGCCTGGGGCAGGTACTGGATGAGTTCGCCGAACTGCTCCAGGAAGGGGGGGATGATCGCGGTGCCGACCACCACGATCACCACGACCATGCTCACCAGGCTGATGAGCAGCGCCAGGGGGCGCGGACAGCCGAGCCGGTCCCGCACCGTCCCCACCAGGGTGCAGATCGCCATCGCCAGCACGATCGCGGTGAAGAGCAGCACCAGCGAACCGCGCAGGCTCCAGAGGAGCAGCAGGGCGGCAACGAGGCCGATGAGGCCCAGCCAGCGCCCGAAGGTCAAGGCTCCCCGGCCTGCGGCTCCCCGCCGGCTGCGGCCCCGCCGTCCTCTTCCTCGCGACGGGTGAATCCGAGACCGTGGCCCTCGGCGTAGCGCTGGGCGAAGCGCATGAACCGTTCGAAGTCGGTCGTGTTCTTCCAGGTGTAGGTCGCCTCGATGGCGCTGGGCCGACCGTTCACGAAGCGGGCCTTCACCTCGCGGGTCACCATTTCCCCTTCCTCGTCCACCATGAACATGCCGGTGATGTCGCCCATCGACTCCGGCGCCAGGGCCTGGGGCTCGTCGAACACGAACATGGCCTGACCGGTCCTGCCGTCCCGGGAGCGGGTGAGGCGGATGTCGGGAACGACCGGCTCGTCCACCCCGCGGAAGAACTGAATCGCTGCCGCCATGCGCGCTGCCTCAAAACCGGATCCTAGGCAGCGGTCCCTCTGGCGCCCAGCGGTCCGCGCCACCGGCCCCGGGCGCCTGACATAGTGGGCTCCGCTTGCACCGGCCCGCCGCAGAACGCTCCATGCTTTCCGGCCCTCCGCTCACCGGCGTCGATGGTGCCGAACAGCTGCTGGAGCGCTTCCTCTCGGCCTCGATGCGGCAGCGGCGCACCCTCCTCCCGCAGCTGGAGCGGCGTCGGAGCGAGCTTCTGCCCTTCCTTCCCGACCGGATCGAACGGCTCGACCCCACCGGTGAGGACTGGGCCGGTGGCTTCCTGGTGCAGCTCTGCCTCGCCGCCGGCGACCCCGCCGTCCGCGACGACTTCCTCGGCCGCCATCCCGAGGGCTGGCTGGCGGTGGCCAGCGCCTCAGGGGAGGACTACGCGCCGCTGCAGCGCCATCTGATGCTGCAGGAGTTCGAGGCCGCCGACCGGCTCACCTCCGCCCACCTGCGCTCCCTCGCCGGTGCCGGGGCGCTCCAGCGAGGTTACGTGTACTACAGCGAGGTGGCGGCCATCCCCGCGGCCGATCTCGAGTCGCTCGACCGTCTCTGGCTCTGCTACTCCCGCGGCCGCTTCGGCTTCTCGGTGCAGGGGCGCCTGCTGAGGGCCTGCGACGGCCGCTGGGAGTCGCTGTGGCCCCGTCTCGGCTGGAAGCGGAACGGGGTCTGGACCCGCTACCCCTCGGCCTTCACCTGGTCGCTCGAGGCACCGGACGGCCACATGCCGCTGATCAACCAGCTGCGGGGGGTCCGCCTGATGGATGCGCTGCTGAGCCATCCCGCCATCGCCGGCCGCATCGAGAACCCCCCGCCTGCGGCAACGGGCTAGGGTCGAAACGCGTGAGGCGATGTGCGGAGGCCCCTGCGGGATGGTGCTGCGCTGGTCCGATTACATCACCCCCTCCACCCTTCAGCTGACGCCCCTGGTGGAGCTCCTGCTGGAGCCGCTCGGCAGGGCCTCCGCCCTGGCCGACCTCCACCTCGGACTCCAGGAGGTGCTCGTGAACGCCGTGCGCCACGGCAATGGCTGCGACCCCGCCAAGTGCCTGCGGGTGCGGCGCATCGTCACACCGCGCTGGTTCGTCTGGCAGGTGCAGGACGAGGGCCCGGGTCTTGCCCCGCAGGCGCGTCAGAGGGGCCACCTGCCCCGTCCGGAGGACGTTTCCGGCCGGGGGCTCTTCCTCATCCACCACTGCTTTGACGACGTGCGCTGGAGCGGGAGGGGGAACCGCCTCCAGGTGGCGGTGAGCCGTGGGCGGCTCCGCGGCCATGGTCGGGACAGCCCGGATCCCTGACCCTGCCCTCCAGCCAGTCGAGGGCGTTCCGCAGCATCGCCACCGCCTCCTGCCGACCCGGCCCCGCCTGGGCACTGCCGGGTGCCTCACTGGCGAGCAGCCGCACCAGGGCGGCGCTGATCTGCTCGGCGGCCCGCCGCGGCCGCTGGGACTTGAGGCGGTGCCAGTCGCGATCGCCGATGGCCAGACTGCGGTGCAGCTCCTCAGCCCTTCCGAGGGCGTCCGGGGGCCATCCCTCACACCGCTCTTCGCTGCTGTTGAGCACTGGACGGCAGGGTCGGGGGTCCCCCATCCTGGCCGGATGCGGCAGCGATCGACGTGGGCACGGCGAGGCGGGCATCGGGACGGCCGGGGCGATCCTCCTCCCCGCCACGGCTCCTCCACCATCTGGCGGCCCTGCTCGCCCTGGCCTCCAGGAGGCCCGACGCTTCGCGGCTTCAGGGAACCCGGCAGCGCCGCCGCCGTCAGCAGCGTGAGCTGGTGAGCCGGCTCCTGGATCCCCTGCCCGAGACCCTCACCGCCCGGCGCGGCGGCGGCGAGCGGTTCTGGCGCGGACTTCGCTGGGGGGGGACCGGGCTTCTGGCGGGTCTCTGGCTCAGCCGCTGAGGAACGCCGGGGGGCGGCTGAGGGTCCCATGATGGGAACAGCGGACGCCTACACCGTCACGACCATGACTGACCCCACCAGCAAGCCCACCGGCCAGGCGGATCCCGAATTCGTCGCCTGGGCCGAGGAGCATCAGCGCGAGGAGCGGCTCCACGAGGCCGAGATCGCCCAGATCAGCGAACACCACGACCCGAATGGCGAGAAGGAGGCCGGCCATCTCGAGCAGGCCTGGGCCCGGGAACGCGACCACAAGGAGCATCTGCACGACAGCGCCATCGAGCAGATGAAACCCCACGAGCAGCCCTGAGCCTGGTCACCGGCCGACCCGCCGCCCCATGAAAACGCCCCGTCCCTGGGGACGGGGCGGGTGACTCCTGGACCGAGGGTCAGAAGTTCAGGCGTCGTAGTACATGGTGAATTCGTGGGGATGGGGCCGCTGCCGCAGCTGCTGCACCTCCTCGTACTTCATGTCGATCCAGTTGCTGATGAAGTCCTCGCTGAAGACTCCGCCGGCCATCAGGTAGTCCTTGTCGGCGTCGAGCGATTCGAGGGCGCCGTTGAGGGAGGCGGGCACGGTGGAGATCTTGGCCAGTTCCTCGGCGGGAAGTTCAAACAGGTCGACGTCCATGCCGTCGCCGGGGTCGATCTGGTTGCGGATGCCGTCGATGCCGGCCATCAGCATGGCGGCGAAGGCGATGTAGGGGTTGGCGAGGGCGTCGCCGGAGCGGAACTCGAGGCGCTTGGCCTTGGGGTTCGGGCCGGTGAGGGGGATGCGGACAGCGGCGGAGCGGTTGCCCTGGGAATACACCAGGTTCACCGGTGCCTCGAAGCCCG
>CAZVPB010000025.1:15313-18163 GCA_964628165.1 uncultured Cyanobium sp. | reverse complement strand
TTCGCCCTGCGGCGCCCCCATCCCCTGCTGGCCGGGGTGATCTCCCAGGTGGTGCTGCTGCCGGTCGTGGCGTTCCTGCTGGTGCGGCTCTTCGGCCTCGGGGGCGAACTGGCCCTGGGGGTGCTGGTCCTGGCCTGCTGTCCGGGGGGCATCACCTCCAATGTGATGACCCGCCTGGCCCGCGGTGACGTGGCCCTCTCCATCTCCTTCACCGCCCTGGCCAGCCTGATCACCACCGTGACGCTGCCGGTGATCATCACCGTGGCGGGCCGGGCCCTGATCGGAACCGCCCTGCCGCCGGTGAGCATCACCGGCCTCGGCCTCAAGATGTTCGTGATGACCACGCTCCCCGTCGTGATCGGGGTGCTGCTGCGCCAGCGGAGACCAGGGTGGGCAGGCCGCTGGGAAGGCCCCTTCGAGCAGACGGCCAACGGCCTCTTCGCCCTGATCCTGGCGATCACGATCGTCGGCGAATGGAGGACGCTGGTGGACAACCTCGGCGCACTGGGGCCGGTGCTGCTCAGCCTCAACCTGGGGATGCTGGCGATCGGCACCGCCGTGGCCCGTCTGCTGCGGCTGCCACCGCCCCAGGTGACCTGCGTGGCGATCGAGAGCGGCTTCCAGAACGGAACCGTGGGGATTGCGGTGGGGGGGCTGCTGGCCTCGGCGGGCCTGGCCGGATCGGCCCTCTCCCCCTACAGCCTGCCCTCGGCTGTCTACGGAGTGCTGATGATGGTCACGATCCTGCCCTACCTCGCCTGGCGGCGCTCGCTCCCACCCCTCGCCGGCGGCGTCCAGCTGCCGTAGGGTCTCCCCCACGCTGGAGCCTCCGCCATGGCTGCCCCGCTCGCTGCCCCTCCCCCCGGCGGGATGAAGATCGGCGAGCTGGCCCACCGCTGCGGCCTGCCGGTGAAGACCCTTCGCTACTACGAAGACCTCGGCCTGCTCCCAGCCACCGGCCGCACTCCCGGCGGCTACCGCCTCTTCGAAGAAGGCAGCCTCCAGCGGCTGGAGTTCATCCGCCGGCTCAAGAACCTGGGGCTCAGCCTCGAGGAGATCCGCGAATGCCTCACCGCCCACGATGCCGGCCAGCTGCCCTGCGCCGACGTGCGGCGACTGCTGCGCCAGCAGATCCGCCGCGTCGATGAGCGGCTGTCCGAACTGCAGCAGCTGCGGCACGAACTGCAGGAACTGCTGGCCAACTGGCGCAGCGAGCCCCAGCCCCTCGATTCGGTGATCTGTCCGAATCTGCGGGTGTAGGGGCCGGAAATCCGGAGGGAAGAACGATGGCGATCGGCATCTGGGTGCTGGGCGACCAGCTCAGCCGGCACCAGGCGGCCCTGGCCGCCCACGCTCCCTCCGCGGCTCGGGTGGTCCTGATCGAGAGCGCCTCGGTGCTGGAGTGGCGGGCCTACCACCGCCAGAAGCTGGTGCTGGTGTGGAGCGCCATGCGCCACTTCGCCGCCGAACTGCGCGAGGAGGGCTGGCGGGTCGATCACCTGGAGGCGGCGAGCTTCGGTGAGGCCCTGGCGGTCTGGTGCGATCGCCACGCCATCGAGGAGCTGCACCTGATGGAGCCGGCCGACCGGCCCTTCCGCCAGGCGATCGGGAGGGCCCTCGCCGTTTCCGCCTGGTCCGGGCCCGGCGCGCCGCCGCGGCTGGTGTGGCACCCCTCCAACGCCTTCCTCTGGAGTGCCGAGGAGTTCGCCGACTGGGCCCGGTCCCGCCGCCAGCTGCGCATGGAGAACTTCTACCGCGAGGGGCGCCGCCGCTTCGGCGTGCTGATGGAGGGCGACAGCGACGGCGCCGAACCCCTTGGTGGCCGCTGGAACTACGACCGCGAAAACCGCCGTTCGCCGCCGAAGGGACTGCAGGGGCCCGAGCCGCTGCGCTTCGCCCCGGACCCGATCACCCGCTCCGTGATGGCGAAGGTGGAGCGGCTGGCGGCCGAACGGGAGGCGGCGGGCCGGTCGCCCCTGCCCGGCCGCAGCGAACCGTTCGGCTGGGCCGTGTGCCGGGACCAGGCTCTGGCGGTGCTGGAGGACTTCGTCGCGTCCCGGCTCGACGGCTTCGGGCCCTACCAGGACGCGATGGTGAGCGGTGAGCCCACCCTCTGGCACGCGCTCCTTTCGCCCTACCTCAATCTCGGCCTCCTCCATCCCCTCGAGGTGGTCCGGCGGCTCGAGCGCCAGGGGCGTGAGCGGGGCACCCCCCTGGCGAGCCTGGAGGGGGTGATCCGCCAGATCCTCGGCTGGCGGGAGTACATGCACGGCCTCTACGGCTGGTTCGGTCCGGAGTACGGCGGCAGCAACCACTTCGGGGCCGAGAGGCCCCTGCCGGCCTTCTTCGGCCGCCTCGGCGGCAGCGGCATGGCCTGCATGGACACCGTCCTGGCGGAGCTGGCGGCCACCGGCTACGCCCACCACATCCAGCGGCTCATGGTGCTCGCCAACTACGGCCTGCTGGCGGGCCTGCGGCCGGCGGCCCTCGTCGCCTGGTTCCACCGCAGCTTCATCGACGGCCACGACTGGGTGATGCAGACCAACGTGATCGGCATGGGCCTCTTCGCCGACGGTGGCCTGCTGGCCAGCAAGCCCTACGCCGCCAGCGGCAGCTACATCCGCCGCATGAGCGACTACTGCCGCGGCTGCGCCTACGACGTGAAGGCCCGCAGCGGCGGGAGGGCCTGCCCCTTCAACGCCCTCTACTGGGACTTCCTGGCCCGCCATGCCGACTCGCTGCGCCGCAACCCCCGCATGGCCCTGGTGATGAAGCAGCTCGAGCGGCTCCCCGCCGGGGAGCTGGAGGCCATCCGCGCCACCGCCGCGGACCACCTGGAGGCGGTGGGGG
>CAZVPB010000025.1:0-15213 GCA_964628165.1 uncultured Cyanobium sp. | reverse complement strand
CCAGCTCCTCGCCACGGGCCGCCAGCAGCTGGCGGCAGGCCATCAGTGCCGAGAGGCTGACGCCGGCGGTGCCCTCGCCAGGATGGATCGAATCGCCGCACAGCCACAGCCCCGGCAGCGGTGTGCGGCTGGCCAGACCGAATGGCCCGAACCGCCCCGGCGCCTGTCCCAGGCCCCCCACATAGCCCCAGGGCCGCCCGGTCCAGCGGGCGAAGCCGCGGGGCGTGGCCAGTTCCCGGTGCCGCCAGGCCGCGGCCTCCAGCCCCAGCAGCCGTGCGAGCCCGGCCTCGATGCCTGCCCGGGCCGCGGCCTTGCGCTCGGCGTAGGCCGGCCGGTCCAGCGCGAACCAGGGCTTGGCCGGGGTGAACACGCTGGCGATCACCGTCGCCTGCCCCGCCGGGGCGCGTCCGTCCCCCTCGCGGCTCACGGACACGAACAGGGAACCGGGATCGGCCCAGTCGAGCTGCAGGTGGGGCGGGCATCCAGCGGGCAGCCGCTCCCGCTCCACGGCGCCGTAGAACACCAGTGCCCCGCTCGGTTCGGCAAGCTTCTCCAGGCGCCGCCGGTAGCCCGGAGGCAGGGTGTCCCCCAGCAGCGCCGGCAGGGTCTGCGGCGGCAGGGTCACCACCACGTCGGGGGCCTCGAGCGCGAAGGGTTCGGCGTCCTTCCCCATCCCACCGCCGGGGCCGAGGCCCCGGCGCCCCTCGACGCGCCAGGGCCGTCCGGAGGTTCCCGGCGGCGTCAGCCGCTCCACCCGGTGCCGGGTTCGCAGCGTTCCTCCCCAGCGCGTCAGGGCCCGCTCGAGGGCGTCGCTGAGGGCCTGCATCGAGCCCTGCAGGTGCCACAGCCCCAGCGGCTCCTGGGCCATCGCCAGCACCGTGGCGCCGTAGAGCGCGGCGGTGCGGTCGGCCGGCTCCTGGGAATACAGGCGCAGCTGCAGATCGAGGAAGCGCCGCAGGCGGGGATCGCCGCCGCAGCCCGTGAGCCCCAGCAGATCCACCACCGACGCGCCGAGCAGAAGCCCGCTGGCCAGGCTGGCCGGCCCCACCGCCGCCAGCAGCTGGCCCAGATCCCAGAGGCTGCGGGGCGGCAGCACCGGATCCCGGCCGGCGAAGGCCCAGTTGGCCCGGTGCAGGGCGTCGGTCAGGGCCCAGAACCGTCCGCTGCCGGGGAACTGCCGCTCCCGTTCGCGGCGCCAGCGCAGCGGATCCCGGTGGAGCCGCACCGGAGGGTGGCCGTCGTTGAGATCCACCACGCAGCCGGGATCGAGGGGCGCGGCGGCCGGCGGCTCCACCTCAAGGTGGCGGAAGAGACGCTCGTGGATCCCCCCCGGCTCCAGGCCGGCCACCTGGGTGGCGCCCACGTCGAACACCCAGGGCCCGCGCCGGAAGGTGCCGGCGCAGCCCCCGCTCTGGGAGTGGGCCTCCAGCAGCACGACCCGTCGACCCGCCCTCGCCAGCAGCGCCGCCGCCGTGAGCCCAGCGATGCCGGCCCCCACCACCACCACATCCATGGCGGCATGCTGGCAACCCCGTCCGTCCCGCCGCGTGATGCTCCCCGGTGCCGACCCCCTGGCCGCCTGGATCGCCGATCGCTTCGGGGCAGGGCCCGTGGCCCGGGGTGCCGTGGCGGGGGGCTGCATCCACGAAGCCGCGAGCCTGGAGCTGGAGGACGGTCGTCGTCTCTTCGTGAAGATGAACCGTGCCGACGGCCTGCCGCTGCTGGAGGCGGAGGCGGAGGGGCTGGCGGCGCTGGCGGCCTGCGCCAACCCCGAGGAGCTGGAGGTGCCTGCACCGCTCGCCCTGGGCCTGGCGGGGGACCGGGCTGTGCTGGTGCTGCCCTGGCTGGACCTGGGGCGGGGAGGGCCCGGCAGCGGCGGCGGCTGGTCCGCCTGCGGGGCCGCCCTGGCCCGCCTGCACCGCCGCAGCCTCGCGGCCGCCACGGCGCGGGACGACCGTATCGACGCCTTCGGCTGGATCCGCGACAACTTCATCGGGGCCTCGCCCCAGCACAACGGCTGGGAAGCCGACTGGTCCCGCTTCTTCGCCGAGCGGAGGCTGAGGCCGCAGCTGGAGGCCCTGGCCCGCCGCGGCGCCCGCCTCCGCCATGCTGAGGCCATGCCCGCCCGGGCGGTGGAGCTGCTGGAGGGCCACCGCCCCGACCCCTGCCTGGTGCACGGCGATCTGTGGAGCGGCAACGCCGACCTGGCCAGCGATGGCCGAGGGGTGCTGATCGACCCGGCGGTGCATCGCGCCGACCGGGAGGTGGACCTGGCGATGGCGCGGCTGTTCGGCGGCTTTCCGCCGGCCTTCTTCGACGGGTACCAGCAGGAATGGGGCCTACCCGACGGCCATCGCCGCCGGGTGAGCCTCTACAACCTGTATCACGTGCTCAACCACGCCAACCTCTTCGGCGGCGGCTATGTCTCCCAGGCCCAGGCGCTGATCGACGGCTTCCTGTGAAGGTCGCCGCCATGGGGGCGGCGACCCGGCTCAGCCCAGGTACTCGCGCCGCAGGGTCTGGATGCGGCCGTTGAGGGCGGCGCGCTTTTCGCTGGTGGTGAGGTTGTCCCAGCTCCACTTGCCCACCACCACCAGGCCGAGGAGTTCGAGCAGCCCGGGGATCACCGGCAGCAGATCGATGGTGTCGAGCACCGCCTTGATCAGGATCTGGGCGATGATCACGGCCAGGAGGATGCCGAAGCCCTTGCCGATGCGTCCCACCTGGCTCCAGTCCACCCGGTCGAGGGTGTCGTTCACCTTGGCCAGAACTTCCTGGTAGCGCTCGTTGAACTGGCCGCCGGCCTGCTTGAGGGTTTCGCCCATGCCTTCGGCTTTCTCCTCCACGGCATCCCCCAGGCTCGCCGCGGTCTCCTTCACGTCGGTGCCGGTGTCGCTCATCGGAGGCCAGAACTGAATGAGCGCTCAAGGTACCCCCGTGACCCCGGCCGCGCCAGACGAGATCCGCATCCATCGGCAGGTCCTGACCGTGCTGGAGCGGGTGCTCGCGGCGGCCGCACCGCAGGAGGGCTGCGCCCTGCTGCTGGGCCGCAGGGGGGCGGCGATCTGGCTGCTCACGACGGTATGGCCCTGCTGCAATGTCTGGCGGCCCGTGGAGGAGCGGCGCCACCGCTTCGCCATCGATCCCCGCGAGCAGCTGCACGCCCAGAAGTGGGCCCGCCGCCGCGGCCTGCGGGTGCTGGGCAGCGCCCACAGCCATCCCCAGGCCCCGCCGGTTCCCTCCGCCACCGACAGGGCCCTCGCCTTCCCCCCCGCCCTGATGCTGATCCTGGGGCAGGGAGACGATGGCCAGGAGCTGGGCTGCTGGTGGCTGGCCGAAGCCCCGGGCGGACCGCCCCCGGGCAGGCCCCTGGCGTGGAGAATGGTCGACTGAGCCGGGATCTCCCATGCTTCCTCCCGACACCAGCGGCGTCGAACTCTCCCCCGACGAGGTGGCGCGGTTCTCCCGCCATCTCATCCTCCCGGAGGTGGGCATGGAGGGCCAGAAACGGCTGAAGGCCGCCTCCGTGCTCTGCGTGGGCACCGGCGGCCTCGGCTCGCCGCTGCTGCTCTACCTGGCGGCCGCCGGGGTGGGCCGCATCGGCATCGTCGACTTCGACGTGGTGGACGCCAGCAACCTGCAGCGGCAGGTGATCCACGGCACCAGCTGGGTGGGCAGGCCCAAGATCGAGTCGGCCAAGCACCGCATCGAGGAGATCAATCCCCACTGCCGGGTCGACCTCTACGAGACCGCCCTCACCAGCGAGAACGCCCTCGACATCATCCGTCCCTACGACATCGTCTGCGACGGCACCGACAACTTCCCCACCCGCTACCTCGTCAACGACGCCTGCGTGCTGCTGGGCAAGCCCAACGTCTACGGCTCGATCTTCCGCTTCGAGGGGCAGGCCACGGTGTTCAACTGGCAGGGCGGTCCCAACTACCGCGATCTCTTCCCCGAGCCGCCGCCGCCCGGCATGGTGCCCTCCTGCGCCGAAGGGGGTGTGGTGGGGGTGCTGCCCGGCATCATCGGCATGATCCAGGCCACCGAGGCGGTGAAGATCATCACCGGCATCGGCACCACCCTCAGCGGCCGCCTGCTCCTCTTCGACGCCCTCAAGATGAGTTTCCGCGAGCTGAGGCTGCGGCCCAGCCCGGAGCGGCCGGTGATCGAGGAACTCATCGACTACCAGGAATTCTGCGGCGTGGGCGGCACCGCCCCCGGCCAGGAGGAGGCGGGCGCCGTGCCCTCCATCACCGTGGCCGAACTGCAGACCATCATCGACGGCCAGGTGGAGGACTTCCTGCTGCTCGACGTGCGCAATCCCCAGGAGGCGGAGATCGCGGTGATCCCCGGTGCGGTGCTGGTGCCCCTCGACCGCATCGAGAGCGGCGAGGCGGTGGAGGAGGTGCGGCGTCTCGCCGAGGGCAAGAAGCTCTACGTGCACTGCAAGGTGGGGGGACGTTCGGCCAAGGCCCTGATCGCCCTCGGTCGCCATGGCATCGAGGGGGTGAACGTGGCGGGCGGCATCGATGCCTGGAGCGAGCAGGTGGATCCCTCCGTGCCCCGCTACTGAGGCCGCCTCAGCCCCTCAGTAGTCCACGCCGCGCTTGAGGTCCACGCCCCGCTCGGCGTAGTGCTTGTGGCACACCATCTCGGAGTGCACGCTGGCCAGGTCGAAGTAGGCCGGCCGGCTCTTGCAGCGGCCGGTGATGATCACCTCCGTCTCGGCCGGCTTGCGCAGCAGGGTCTGCACGATCGGCTCCACCGGCAGCAGCTCCAGGTCCACGGTGGGATTGAGCTCGTCGAGGATCACCGTCTTGTAGAGCCCGCTGGAGATGGCCGCCCGGGCGATCTCCCAGGCCCGTTCGGCCTCCACGTAGTCGATCGCCTGCTGCTGTCCGCGCCAGACGATGGCGTCGCGCCCGGAGCGCAGGTGATCCACCAGGTGGGGGTAGCTCTCCCGCAGCGCCGCGATCGCCGCATCCTCGGTGTAGCCGCTGCCGCCCTTCAGCCACTGCAGGATGAGCACCCGGTGGCTCTTGTCCTGACTGATGCCCCGGCCGATCGCCTGCAGCGCCTTGCCGAGGGCACTGGTGGATTTGCCCTTGCCCTCGCCTGTGTAGATCTCGATCCCGTCGAGCCAGCGGTCCGGCCTCTCGCCGCCGTCCTCCGCCGCGGCGGGACGCCGCCGGTGGGCCCGCATCTCCGAGTGCAGGTCGGCCAGCTGCACCAGGGCGGCGGGCGCCCCCCGCCCCGTGCAGATCACCTCCATGCCGGGGGACTTGGCCGCCAGGGTGCGCACCACCTCGGCGGTGTCCAGAAGCCCCAGGTCGAGCACGGGGTTGATCTCGTCGAGCACCAGCACCGAATAGAGATCGCTGGCGATCGCGCCCCTGGCGATGTCCCAGCCGCGCTGGGCCTCCTGCCGGTCGAAGCGGGTGGCCTCCTCGGCGGTGAAGAACTCGCCCCGGCCCGTGCGCACCTGGTCGATGAGGTGGGGGAATCCCTGCTGCAGGGCCTCGATCGCGGCGTCCTCGTCGTAGGCGCGTCCCGGTCCCTTGAGAAACCGCAGCAGCAGCACCCGGGTGCGCTGACGCTCGCAGATGCCGAGGCCGATCGTGCGGAGCACCACCCCCAGGGCCGCCTGGCTCTTTCCCTTGCCCTCGCCGTCGTAGACGTGCAGCTGTCCATGGGCCCGCTCCTCCCTGCCGGTGGCGGTGCGGATGCCGATGCCGCGGCCGCCGGTCCGGCCGCCGCCCGGATTCGCCGCACGGGTGGAGGTGGTGGTCGCGGGCATGGCCTGCCGCTGGGAGGGGGGATGCTACCCAGGGTGGGCGGTGCCGCTCGGTCGTGCCCGGGCTTGCCAGGATCGTCCCCATGACGCTGACGCTCCTCGAAACCCTCCCCGACGATCTGGAACGGTCCCTTGCCGCCGTGCGGGAGCGGATCGGCCGCTTCGCGCAGGTGGTGGTCGCCTATTCCGGCGGAGTGGACAGCGCCCTGGTGGCGGCCCTGGCCGCCGATGGTCTGGGGGACCGCGCCCTCGCCGTGACCGGGGTGTCCCCGGCCCTGGCGCCGCATCTGCGCGAGGAGGCCCGGGCCCAGGCCCGCTGGCTGGGGCTGCGGCACCTCGAGGTTTCCACCGCCGAGCTGGAGGATCCCGCCTATGCCGCCAATCCCAGCGAGCGGTGCTACGCCTGCAAGCGGGAGCTGCACCGCCTGCTGGCTCCGATCGCGGCGGCCGCCGGAGCGGCGACCGTGCTCGACGGGGTGAACCACGACGACCTCGGTGACCATCGCCCCGGCATCCGCGCGGCGCGGGAGCGGGGGGTGGTGTCCCCCCTGGCCGAGGCCGGCATCGACAAGATCGGCGTGCGGCGGCTGTCCCGGGCCCTGGGTCTCCCCTGGTGGGACAAGCCGGCGCAGCCCTGTCTCGCCTCCCGCTTTCCCTACGGCGAGCCGATCAGTGCCGGCCGGCTCGCCAGGGTGGCCGCCGCGGAGGCCTGGCTGAGGCAGAGGGGATTCGCCGAGCTGCGGGTGCGCAGCCAGGGGGAGACGGCCCGGATCGAGCTGCCGGCGGAGCGCCTGGAGGAGGCGCTCCAGCGCCTGGCCGCCGACGGATTTCGTCCGCAGCTGGTGCGACGGTTCCGGGAACTGGGGTTCACCGCCGTCGGCCTCGATCTCGAGGGGCTGGTGAGCGGAAAGCTCAACCGCAGCCTGGTCCCCTGAATCAGGCGGCCACCGCCAGGGGCTCCCGCGGGCTTTCGGCCAGGCCCGCCGGAGTCTCGCGGCGGAAGCTGGTGAGCTTGTGGGAGGCGGCTTCGAGGTGTTCCACCAGCACCTGGCAGGCCCGTTCCGGCATCGTGTGGTCTCCGCAGGTGAACACGTCCACCGCCGCGTAGCCGGACTCCGGCCAGGTGTGGATGGAGATGTGGGACTCCGCCAGCAGCGCCAGACCGGTCACGCCCTGCGGGTCGAAACGGTGGGTGATGAGATGGAGCAGGGTGGCGCCGGCACGTCTGGCTGCTGTCGTGATGGCGTCCCTGAGGAAGGCTTCGTCGTCGAGTCTCTGGCAGTCGCAGTCGTAGAGCTCGAGAATGCAGTGTTTGCCGACCGCTTCGGTGGGGTGGCTGGGGCTGGCGGGGGAGGAGGGCTGCGTCGCGGTGCGGTCCCATCCGGGGTTGGGGTGCAGGCAGGACAGGCTCTGATTCATCGAGCGAGGCGAAAAGGCACCCAACCATAGGGCTTGTGAGGGGGGCTCACCGGCCGGGCGCCCGCATCCGGCCCGCCGCCACCTCCACCACCTGGGAGGCCTGTCTCCAGCCGCCGCCGAAGGCCTCCAGGTGGGTGGCGCT
Source organism: uncultured Cyanobium sp. (assembly GCA_964628165.1). Classification (GTDB taxonomy): domain Bacteria; phylum Cyanobacteriota; class Cyanobacteriia; order PCC-6307; family Cyanobiaceae; genus Cyanobium. The sequence continues at coordinate 7,855 of CAZVPB010000025.1, read as the reverse complement.
CACCAGGCACTGGTGTCCCTGCCCCACCGCCTCCAGCAGCAACCCCTGGCGCACCGGATCCAGCTCCGCCAGCACGTCGTCGAGGAGCAGCAACGGCGGCCGACCCACCACCTGCTCCACCAGTTCCAGCTCCGCCAGCTTGAGGGCGAGCACGAGGGTGCGCTGCTGTCCCGCCGAGCCGTAGCGCCGCGCCGGGGCCTCCGCCAGCAGCATCTCGATCTCGTCGCGGTGGGGACCCACCAGGCACTGGCCCAGCCGCTCCTCCTCCGGCCGCTGGCGGCGCAGTTCCTGATGCAGCGCGGCGCGCCAGGCGTCCTCGTTCTCCTCCCCCTCCAGGGCGGGGCGGCTCCGGTGGCGAAGGCGCAGCGGCTCGCCGGCGCCGCCGAGCCGTTCCTGCCAGCCCGCCGCCAGCGGCTCCAGACGTCTCAGGGCGCGGTGGCGCCGCCGGTGCAGGCGCACCCCGATCAGGGCCATCTGCTCGTCGAAGGCGTCCAGCAGGGCCTGACGCTGGGGCCCCGCCGGACCGCGGCGCAGCAGCTGACCGCGCTGGCGAAGCAGACGCGCATAGCGGCTCAGCAGTTCTCCGTAGAGGGGCTCCAGCTGCAGCACGACGCGATCGAGCCAGCGGCGCCGCTGATCCGGCTCCCCCCGCACCAGCTCCAGATCGAGGGCGCTGAAGCCGACGCTGCGCAGCGGCCCGATCAGATCCAGCTGCCGCTCCAGCAGCCGCTCGTTCCGCAGGGCCTGGCGTCCGCCGCTCCGGCGCAGCCGCAGCTCCAGGACATCCCCCTCGCTGGTGGTGGCCCGCAGCGTCGCCCACGAGCCGCCGTGGGCGATCAGGTCCCGGTCGCTGCCGCTGCGGTGGGAACGGAGGCCTGTGAGCACCTCCACCGCCTCGAGCAGGTTCGACTTGCCGGCTCCGTTGCGGCCGATCACCAGCAACCGGGGAGCCTCCAGGCGGAGATCCAGCTCCGCCAGGTTGCGGAACCGGCGCAGTTCGATCCTCCGCAACGGGATCGTCGCCGGAAGGTGAGCCGCTACAGTCGATTCGACAGGCGCTTCCGGGCCCTGACCGTCCTCCCCCGCGGGAGAGACGATCTCAGGATCCGGCCTGTGCGTGGGCATGTAGCTCAGTTGGATAGAGCATCAGATTCCGGTTCTGAGTGTCGGGGGTTCGAGTCCCTCCATGCTCGCTTCCACGCCATTCCGGTCCGTCGCCTTGCCCACCCTGCGGCGACAGCCGGATTCACTCCTCCGGCCGCAGCACCAGACCCATCGCCCGGATCCCGCCGGGATCCACCACGAAGCCGGCCTGGGTGAGGGCCGGCAGCGCCTCCGGCGGCGCCGAAACCGAGATGCTGCACCCCCCCATCTCCCTGCGGAGGCGTCCCAGGGCGCTCTGCACCAGCACCGTGATCACCTCGGGCCGGGCAGGGTCGCGGGGATCACTCAGCAGATCCCAGAGATTGGCGTTCAGGGCCCGGTCGCTGGTGGCCCGCACGAAACCCACCAGCCGCTCCTCCCCCCGGATCACGGCCAGATGCCAGGAACTCCGCTCCAGCACCCGCCGCCAGCGTTCGGGGCTGCGGGGGGCGTCCCCGCAGGCCCGGAGCAACCCGTTGAGCTGGTCGACGGGCAGCTCGGGCCCCTGCAGCAGCTCGTAACCCTCGCGCAGGCGGGGGATGGCGGGCTGGCTGCGGAAGGGAAGCAAGAGGGAGGTGATGGAAGGAGGCGGCGTCAGCCGGTGTTGCGCATGCCGGCGGCGATGCCGTTGATCGTGAGCAGGGCTCCCCGCAGAAGTTCGCTGCGGCTGTAGGCGCGCTGAGGCGAGCGGGCCGCGGCCGATTCGCTCATCGGCGGCTGGCGGTTCTGGTCCCGCAGGCGCCGCAGAAGGGCCACCTGGAGAAATCCCAGGGGGATGATCGTGCGGTTGCGCAGGTCCACCGAGAGCTGCAGGGCGGGGTCACCGTCGAGCAGCCGCCGGTGGCCCGTGATGCTCAGCACCAGGTCGCGGGTGAGGGCATACTCCTCGGCGATCACCCCGTAGATGCGGAGGAAGGCGTCGCGGTTCTGCGGCCGGCCGAGCGAATCCACGTAGTGGCGGGCCAGTTGCAGATCCACCTTGGAGAGGGTCATCTCCACCTTGGAGATCAGCATGCGGAAGAACGGCCAGCGCTGGTAGAGGAGGCGGAGCAGTTCGAGCTGCTCCGGATCGCGGTCGAGCTCCTCCCGCAGCGCCGCCCCCACGCCGAACCAGCTCGGCAGCAGGAAGCGGCTCTGGGTCCAGCCGAACACCCAGGGGATCGCCCGCAGGCTGCTGAGGTCGCGGGAGCCGCTGCGGCGGCGGGCCGGCCGGCTCGAGATCTGCAGCTTGCTGATCTCCTCGATCGGCGTGACCTGCTCGAAGAAGGCCACCAGGTCGGGGTTGTCGTGCACCAGGGCGCGGTAGTGGCTGCGGGAGCGGCAGGCCAGGCGCTCCATCAGGGTGTTCCAGGTGGGCGTGTCGTCCACCGGGGTGGTCACCATGCTGTTCTGCAGCACGGCGGTGGTGACCGTCTCGAGGTTGTAGAGGGCCAGTTCGGGCAGGGAGTACTTGGAGGCGAGCACCTCCCCCTGCTCGGTGATCTTGATCCGGCCCCGCAGGGTGCCGCTCGGCTGGGCGAGGATCGCCTGGTAGGCGGGACCGCCGCCGCGCCCCACCGAGCCGCCGCGGCCGTGGAAGATGCGCAGCGCGACCCCGTGGGAGGCCGACAGGCGCTGCAGGGCGATCTGGGCACGGTGAATCTCCCAGTTGCTCGAGAGGAAGCCGGAATCCTTGTTGCTGTCGGAATAGCCCAGCATCACCTCCTGGAGGGGCTGGCCGTTGCCGCCGTGGCTGTTGAGCAGCTGCCGGTAGAAGGGGGTGGCGAACAGCCTGCCCATCACCTCCGGCGCCCTCTGCAGATCCTCCACCGTCTCGAAGAGGGGGATCACCTGCAGGTTCGAGCTCTGGGCGACCGGATCCATCAGCCCCGCCTCCTTGGCGAGCAGCAGCACCTCCAGCAGGTCCGAGACGGTGTGACTCATCGAGATCACGTAGGTGCGGCAGATGCGGGGGCCGAACTCCTGCTGGAGCCGCTGCAGCATGCGGAACACGGCGAAGGTCTCGGCGGTCGCCCCGCTCCAGCGCGCGGTGGGGGGGAGCAGCGGCCGGCGGGTCTGCAGCTCGCCGAGCAGCCACTCCACCCGCTGCTCCTCCTCCATCGCCTCGTAGGGAACCGGCAGCAGCAGATGCCTGGTGAGCTCGTCGATGGCATCGCTGTGGCGGGTGCTCTCCTGGCGGATGTCGAGGCTGGCCAGGCAGAAGGCGAAGATGTGCACCTGGGAGAGCAGGTTGCCGAGGGCCTCGCAGCTCAGCCCGGTGGCATCCAGGCTTTCCTTGACGAGCTCGAGGTCGCTGCGGAACTCGTCCGCCGATCCGTAGTGCAGGTCCGCACCACCGCTGCCGAGGCCACCGCCCTGGAGGGCGTCGCCGACGCCGTGGCCGTCGCAGGGGGATTCCCACCCCGCCTCCGCCAGGTTCTGGTTGCGCAGCTGGGTGAGGCGGAGCCGCTCCAGCACGTAGCTGAGCTTCAGGCGATAGGGCTCCAGCCGGTAGCGGGCGGCGCGCTCGTCGTAGATCTCCGGAAACCGCAGCCGGTCCATCTCCAGCGATTCGAGCAGGGCGCCGCTCACCTGGCTCCACTGCATCGAGATGCTGAGCTGGTCGCGCAGTTCCGACACGGCGCGCACATAGCGCTCGAGCATGAGCTGGCGCTGGAAGCAGGCGGTGCGCCAGGTGATCTCCGCCGTCACCGAGGGGTTGCCGTCGCGGTCGGCCCCCACCCAGGAACCGAAGGTGCAGAAGGCATCCGGCGGCGGCACGACGTCCGGGTAGCTGCCGCTGAGGGCGGCGTGCAGACGTTGCCGCAGCAGCGGCATGCAGTCGAAGAGCACCTGCTGGAAGTAGTGCAGGGCGTAGTCGACCTCGTCGAGCACCGAGGGCTTGAACTGGTGCAGTTCGTCGGTGCGCCACCACAGGCGGATCTCCTCCTCCAGCTGCTGCCGCAGGAAGGCCCGGTCGGAGAGGGCGGTGAGCTCGGGATGCTGGAGCTTCTGGATCAGCGCCGCCACCCTCCGCTGCTTGTGGCGCACCGTGTGGCGAACGATCTCGGTGGGGTGGGCGGTGAAGACGAGGCGGATGTCGAGTTCCCGCAGCAGGTTCTCGAGCTGGGCCGGGGGCACGTTGAGGGACCGCAGCCGCTCGAACAGCTGCCGGAAGGTGGCCGGCTCGCTCTGGCTGGCGAGGGGGGGGAGGAAGGGGTCGGCGGTGCTGCTGGCGGGCAGGCTCCGCAGGCTCTCGAGGTAGCTGTCCTCCTCGATCTGCTGCTCGAGGATGTTGATCAGCTGGAAGTAGAGGGAGAAGGCCCGGGCGGCGGCGATCGCCTCGGCGAGATCCATCGCCCGGATCAGTTCGACGATGCCGTCGGTGTCGCTCGCCGCCACGGTGCCGAGGTCGCCGGACTCGGAGAGTTCCTCCGGCTGCACCGCGCCGCTCAGCTGCTTCAGCCGCAGCAGCCGCTCCACCTGCTCCGGGGGACATTCGCTGCGGAGCACCGTCTGCCAGAGCCCCTCCACCAGCTCGAGGCCGTCGCCCAGCAGCCGCATCACGGCCGGCAGGGGCTCGGGAAGGGCCTCCATGGGGACGGTGGTGGGCGACCTCATGGGGGCGGCGTCGGCTCCGTGGCTCTGCTCGATCATCCCAGAACGCAGGCGGGATCAGCGGCCAGACCGGCTTCCAGGGCATGCTCGCGCTGTTCCAGGGCGGTGGCCTCGCTTCCGAGGATGGCCCCGATCGCTTCTCCCTGTCGGTACCGGTCGAGCCAGCGCATGGCCGGGTTTCCCCCCGCAAGCAGGTCATGGAGAGGGGCGAGCAGCGCCGTCAGCCCCCGTTCCGCCGCGGGGCCGGCCATCGCCTCCAGCGACGCCGCGATCCAGTCGCGCGCCGTGAGGGCAGCGTCGTCGCGCCAGTGGCGCAGCGGCGCGTCGAGGCTGGCGTGGGCAGCCGCGCGGTCGTTGGCATCGGCCAACCCGGCCAGTTCGCCGGGATCCAGCCGGCTCGCGAGCAGCGGGTCCTCTCCGGCGGGATCGGCCAGCAGGGCATGCACCCGCAGCTCGGCGAAGGCGGTCACCGCCAGCAGCTGCAACGGATCGGCGATCAGGTCGCAGATGCGGATCTCGAGCCGGTTGAGCCGGGTGGGCCGTTCCTCGCCGTTGGGACGCACCGAGGTCCACAGGTGGCGCACGTTGCGCATGGCTCCCGCAGTCAGCTGCTCTCCCATCCAGTCCACGAAGTGCCGGTGGTCACGGAAAAGGGGCACCTCCGGCGGGGTGAGGGGGAACTGGAGCCAGCGCTGGGAGTGGGCACCGGTGGGGCGGCCGTCGAGGAAGGGGGAGCTGGCGCTCAGCGCCAGCAGCAAAGCCGCCTCGCAGCGCAGCAGCCGCAGGGCGGCGAAGAGGGCCTCCATCGAGGTGAGCCCCAGGTTGATGTGGACGCTGGCGGTGACCACCCGGGTGCCGTAGGTGTTCTCGATGAAGTCGTGATACGGATTGGTGGGGTCGGAGCGCTCGAAGCGGCGGCTGTCCCCGAGGCTCAGGGTGCTGCCGGGCAGCAGGGTCAGATCCCGGGGCGCCAGCCATCGCCGCAGCCGCCGCCGCGGCTCCAGCAGCAGCGCCAGCTGCTGCCGGTAGTCCGGATCGGGCGGAGTGGTGTATTCGAGATTCCGGTTGTCGGGTTCGGTCACGAAGCCCTCCAGGGCCGCCGCCGCCGCCGCCGCGCACCCCACCACCGTGCCGTCGCTGCGGCCGGTGTACATCTCCACCTCGAATCCCTTCGGGAGCAGGGGAATGCTCATCGGCCGGGGGCGGCCGTACGGGTCGGTTCCGGCCGCAGGCAGGCCAGTGCCTTGAGCAGGCCCCGCGCCTTGTTGAGGGTCTCCTGATACTCCAGCGCCGGCACGGAATCGGCCACGATGCCGGCTCCCGCCTGCACCTGAACGCGCCAGTCCCCCTGGCCCGGCAGCACCACCATGGTGCGGATGGTGATCGCCGTGTTGAGCGCACCGCCGAGGTCGACGGCGCCGTACACGCCCGAGTAGGGCCCGCGGGCATCGGGCTCGAGCTCGTGGATCAGCTGCATCGCCCGGATCTTGGGGGCCCCGCTCACCGTGCCCGCCGGGAAGCAGGCCCTCAGCAGGTCCCACACGTCCTGCTCCGGCTGCAGCACCCCCTCCACCTGGCTCACGATGTGCATCACGTGGGAATACCGTTCGATCACCATCAGCTCGTCGACGGCCACCGTTCCCGGCCGGCAGACCCTGCCCAGGTCGTTGCGGCCCAGGTCCACCAGCATCACGTGCTCGGCCCGTTCCTTCGGATCGGCCAGCAGTTCCTCCGCCAGGGCCTGGTCCTCCGCCTCGTCCCGCCCGCGGGGACGGGTGCCGGCGATCGGGCGCACCGACGCCAGGATCGTGCCGTCCGCCCGCGGCTGCGCCTTCACCATCACCTCGGGGCTGGAACCGATCAGGAACCAGTCGCCGAAGTTGAAGAAGGCCATGTACGGCGAGGGATTGACCATCCGCAGGCTGCGGTAGAGGTCGAAGGGATCGCGGTCGATGCGGGTCTCGAGCCGCTGGCTGAGCACCAGCTGGAACACGTCGCCGGCGGCGATGTGCTCCCGCGCCGCCCGCACGGCCGCCTCGTACTCGGACCGCTCACGGTTGCTCGTCACCTGTTCCTCCGGCGGGGGGCTGTCCAGCTCCCGCCAGTCGAGCGGATGAACCCCCGCCGGCAGGGGCTCGTGCATGCGGGACTCCAGCTCGGCGATCCGTGAGGCCGCCCGCAGCCAGGCCCGCTCGGGCTCGGCTCCGCCACTCAGGTCGGCATAGGCCACCGCCGTGATCTGCCGGCGCACCTGATCGAACACCAGCAGGGCGTCCGCCAGCATCCAGCAACCATCGGGGGGGCCGCCCGGGTCGGGGTGGTGCACCGGCACCGAGGGCTCGATCCAGCGGATCAGCTCGTATCCCCAGAAACCGAACAGCTGGCCCACCGGCGGCAGGTCCGGCACCGGCGCCGGCAGGTGGGGGGCGAGGCACTGGCGCAGGAGCTGGAAGGGATCGCCGTCCAGCTCGTCGAGGCGCCCGTCCCGCCAGCGACGCTCGGCCCGCTCCCCGCGGCAGGTGAGGGTCCAGAGGGGATCGCTCACCACGAAGCTCCAGCGCCCCAGCCGCTCCCCTCCCTCCACCGACTCCAGCAGCACCCCCGGATGGCTTCCCCGCCCCACCTTCAGCCAGGTGGTGAGGGGGGTCTCCAGGTCGGCCGGCCAGCGTTTCCACAGGGGGATCAGGGTGCGCCCCCCGAATCCCTCGGCCCCGCGCGCGGCCCGCGCCAGGAAGGTCTCGCGGTCCGGGGACCGGGGGGCAACAGGGTCGGAACCCGGCATCGTGGCGAAGGCAGGCAAAAAAAGGCGGGGCACCGGGCCCCGCCATCATCGTTCCGACCGGTCCGGTTCAGGAGTCGTAGGTGTTCCTGCCGCTGAACTTGAGGCTTGCGGGGTCGGGGTTCTCGCCGATGCGGCGGGCGTTGTGGCCCACGATGGAGCGGCCTTCGTTCACCTTCTCGGGGAAGACGCCGTCCTTGGGGTGGAGATACTCGGTGTCGCCGCCGGGGTAGATCCGGTAGATCTTGAAGTCCTCGATGCGGGGCTTGAACTTGGTGCGGAGCTGGGTGCCGAGGGCCAGGCACTGCTCCTTGCGGGCGAAGTACATGAGGTTCT
>CAZVPB010000024.1:0-18360 GCA_964628165.1 uncultured Cyanobium sp. | reverse complement strand
ATCCCTCCTCCCGCTCCTCGCCGCGGTAGAGGGCCGCCAGCCGCGCCTGCCCCGCCGTGCCGGCCAGATCCGCCGCCGGCGGGTCGAAGGCCACCTCCCCCTGCCGCAGGCCCACCACCCGGTCGAAGCCCTCCACCAGATCCGGGCGGTGCAGGCTCAGCAGCAGGGCCCGCGGCTCCCTGCCCAGTTCGAGCAGCAGCGCCAGCAGGTCACGGGTCCGCCGGGGATCGAGGCTGGCCAGCGGTTCGTCGGCGAGCAGCAGCAGCGGCTCCTGCCGCAGCAGCCGGGCGAGCGCCACCCGCTGCCGCTGGCCGCCGGAGAGGGTGGTGACGGGACGTTCGAGGAGGTCGCGGTCGAGATCCACCCGGCCCAGGGCCGCGGCGTTGGCCTCGGTCTCCAGCGGCAGCAGCAGGTTGAGCAGGGCGCGGGGCCAGCCCCACACCGCCAGCCGGGCGGCATTGAGGTTCTGCTGCACGCTGAGCTCCTCGATCAGCCGCAGGTCCTGCCAGAGGGTGCCGATCCGGGCCTGCTGCCGGCGGCGGGCGCGGCGGCCCCGGGCCGGGGGCACACCGCTCCACAGCAGCGTCCCCGCCTCGGGCCGGAGCAGGCCGTTGGCCACGGCGATCAGGGTGCTCTTGCCGGCGCCGCTCGGTCCGAGCAGGGCCACCCGCTCACCGGCCCGCACGGTGAGGTCCACCCCCGCCAGCCGCGGCGCGCCCTTGCCCGCCACGGACACGCCGCGCAGCTCGAGCACCGGCGCCAGGCTGGTCGGTGTCCCCATCGGGGTCCTTCAGCGGATGCGGCCGCTGCGGCGGCCGATCGCCTCGATGCGGTCGTAGTCGGAGGCGTCCGCCGGGATGAAGCGTTCCGCCCCGAACAGTTCCAGGATCTGCTGCTGCTCCGGATCGGCGCCGCTCCAGCCGAGGATCGCCCCCCGCAGCCGGTCGGTGAACCCCTCTCCGAAACGCCGGTCGAGATCCGGCTGGGCGATCCAGTGATAGTCGTGGTAGGGAGGCGTGCGCCAGATCTCGATCACCTTCGCGGTGTCGACCTTGCCCTCCTCGAGACGGGTGCGCCAGACCTGCTCGTTGAGGGCGCCGGCCTCGTAGGCGCCGCTCTGCACCAGGGCGATGGTGCTGTCGTGGCTGCTGCTGTAGCCGGCGCGGCCGCCGGCGAAGTCGGCGGGTTTCACGCCCGCCTGCTCGAGGAACCAGAGCGGCATGAGGGTGCCGGAGGTGGAGTTCTCGGCGCCGAAGCTGAAGCGCCTGCCCTTCAGCTCCTTCAGACCCGCCGGATCCTCGACAGGCTTGAGGCCGCTGGCGCGGTTGGCGATGAAGACGCTGTGGAAACTGGCGTCGATGTCGCGCTGGGCGAGCACCTCGGCCCCGGGCCGCTGCAGCCGGGCCTGCACCCCCGAGAGCCCGCCGAACCACACCAGGTCGAGATCCCCGGTGCGGAAGGCGCTCACGGCGGCGGCGTAGTCGACCACGGGCACGTACTGCACCTTCACCCCCAGTTGCTGGGAGAGCTCCTCGGCCACCAGGGGATGGAGCCGGTTGAGCTTCTCCGGCTTCTGGTCGGGGATGGCGCCGATCCGCAGCACGGCGGTCTCCTGGCCGGCCTGTTCGGTGCCCGCCCGGGGCTCCTCGGCGGGGCGGGGGCCGCACCCCGCCAGGGCGGGCAGCAGGCCCAGGGCCAGCACGGCCAGGCCGGTGGCGAGGGTTCGGCGCGATCGCCTGTGCAGCACGGTGCGGAAGCGAGAACAACGGTTCATTGTGGAGGGCGAGGGGGGCTGCCCATGAACCAGACCATCGACGCGTTCCTGGCCGGTGAGGGTGCCGTGGTGGACGTGCGCAGTCCCGCGGAGTTCGCCCGCGGCCACCTTCCCGGCGCCCACAACCTGCCCCTGCTCGACGACGCCGAACGGGCCGAGGTGGGCACCCTCTATGCCCGCAGCGGCCGGCAGGCGGCCGTTCTGCGCGGGCTGGCCCTGGCGGGTCCGCGGCTGGAGGCGATGGGCGCCCAGCTCGCCGCCCTGGCGGAGCGAACGCCGGGGGCGCCGCTGCGGCTGCACTGCTGGCGCGGCGGGCTCCGCTCCGCCACCGCCGCCTGGCTGGCGGACAGCCTGGCGCTGCCGTGCGTGGTGCTGAAGGGGGGCTACAAGAGCTACCGGCGCTGGGTGCTGGGGCAGTTCGAGCGGCCCTGGCCGCTGCGGCTGCTGGGGGGACGCACCGGCACCGGCAAGACCGATCTGCTGCTGGCTTTGCGGCGGGCGGGCGTGGCGGCGGTGGACCTCGAGGGACTGGCCCACCACCGCGGCAGCAGCTTCGGCGGCCTCGGCATGCCGCCGCAGCCCACCACCGAGCACTACGAGAACCGCATCGCCGCCGCGCTCGTGGCCCAGCAGGGGGCACCCGAGATCTGGCTGGAGGCGGAGAGTGCCCAGGTGGGGCGCTGCCGCATCCCCCATGGTCTGTGGCGGGCGATGAAGCAGGCCCCGGTGCTGGAGGTGCGCCGTCCCCTGGAGGAGCGGCTGCGGCTGCTGGTGGCGATCTACGGGGACCACGACCGGGCCGCACTGGCGGAGGCCACCCGGCGGATCTCCCGCCGGCTCGGGCCCCAGCGCACCGCGATCGCCCTGGAAGCCCTGGAGCGGGGCGACTGCGCCGCCGCCTTTTTGCCGATGCTCGATTACTACGACCGCTGCTATGAGCACGACCTCAGCAGCCACGCGCGCACGGCGGTGGATCTGGGTGATCTGCCCCCGGGCGAGGCGGCGGCCCTCCTGATGGAGCGGGGGCTGGTGCGCCCTGCTCAGGCGCTGGCCGTCTCCACCTGAGCGATCAGGGCGGCTTCGCCGAAGCCGGCCCGGTGCAGGTCGGCCACGGCGGCGGGGGCGGCGGCGGCGGGCACCGCCGCCAGCAGGGGGCCGCAGGTCTGGGGGTCGATCCAGAGGGCCTGCTGCGCCGCCGGGGACGGTGCGGATCGGTCCACCAGCCGGATGGGACCGCCCAGCAGGCCGAGGGCGACGGCGTTGGCCGGCGCCAGGGTGCTGGCGTGGCCCTGCTCCAGCAGCTCCAGCGCCCCCGGCAGGGCCGGCACCGCGTCGGCATCGAGGCGCACCACCACCCCCTCCCCGAGCATCTCGCCCAGGTGGCCGAGCAGACCGAACCCGGTCACGTCCGTGCAGACACGGCAGCCGTGGCGGGCCAGCAGGGCCACCACGGACGCCTGGCTTCGCTCCATGCACTCCAGCGCCGCGTCGATCCAGCGGGGCCGGGCGGCGCCGGCCATGGCGGCGGCGAAGAGCACGCCCGTGCCCAGGGGCCGGGTGAGCAGCAGGGCATCCCCCGGCCGCAGCGGCCCCTTCGCCCAGTGCCGCCCCGCCGGTGCCCGCCCGTTCACCGTGAGGGCGAGGGCAAGGCCAGCCCCGTCGCGGCCCTCGAGGGTGTGGCCGCCGATCAGCCGGGCGCCGAGGGGCTCCAGCACCGAGCGCACGCCGGCCAGGCTCTGCACCAGCAGCTCCTCCTGCAGCGCAGCCGTGGCCTCCGGCAGGGTGGCCACCACCTGCACGCTCTCCACCTCGGCGCCGCTGGCCCAGAGATCGCCGCAGGCGTGGAGGGTGGTGAGCCGGCCGTTGAGCCAGGGGTCGTCCACCAGGGCAGGGAAGCCGTCCACGCTCTGCAGCTGCAGGCCCCCGCCGGGCGCGTGGCCCACCACCGGGGCGTCCTCGGCCACCGGCGGAGAACCGGCGGGATCACTGCGGGCCAGGGCCCGCGCCAGCGGCTGTGGCGCCAGCTTGGCGGCGCAGCCGCGGCACGCCATCGGCGCGACGTCCATCCGCAGCTGGAAGCGCTCCATGAAGCGGCGGTCGATCCGGTCCTTCCAGGTCCACAGCCAGCGGTGGGGCCCCAGCACCAGCGGCCCCCAGCAGGCCAGGGCGCGGGGGCCGCCGGGCTTCCAGCCGCCGTCGCCGAGCAGTTGCAGGGCCGTGGGCTGGGGATGCCAGGAGCGCAGCGGCAGGGGCGGTTCCGCCAGGGAGCGGGCGAGGTTGTCGGCCAGCACCGGCGCCGCCCGCACCGCCCACACCCCCGAGGGGGGCCGCGGCGCGGTGACCAGGACACCGCAGTCGCCGCAGGCGAACAGGTGGGGATGGCCAACCACCGCGAGACTGGCCTCGGTGCGCACCCGGCCGCTGGCGGGCTCGGTGGGAAGCCCCGCGGCGGCCAGCCAGGCGGGGGCGCGGCTGCCGGTGCAGGCCAGATCGGCAGACCGATCGGCGCCCACCCGCCGCTCCACCGCGATGCCGGCCTCGGCCAGCAGCCCCTCGCCGGCACGGTTGGCGGCGGCGGACCCGAGATGGAGCTCCTCGCCCCGCAGCAGCAGGCGGCTGGCGATGCCGCGGGCGCGGAAGGCCAGCGCCAGCTCCACCGCCGCCGCGCCGCCGCCACGGATCCGCAGCGGCGCCTCCTCCGCCCGCCGCCGGGCGGCCCAGGCGAGGAAGGGTTCCAGCGGTTTCACCGCCACGGCGGATCCGGCCACGGCCGTCACCGCTCCCACATCGAGGCTGAGGCGGTCGAACCGGAGCGGCGGGCGCCCCTCCAGCTGCAGCTCCCGGGCCCGGGGGTCGAGGCCGGTGATCTCCGCCTGCACGAAGCTGACCTGCGCCAGCCGGCAGAGGCGGCGCAGGTCGATGGCGGCCTCCTCCGCCCGGTAGAGCCCGGCCACCACCCCCGGCACCATGCCCGAGTAGAGGGCGGTGGCGTGCCGGTTCACCAGGGTGACCAGGGTGGCGGCGGGGCGGCGGCTCCTGCCCATCGCCCAGCGCAGCAGCAGCAGGGCATGGCTGTGGCCGCCACCGGCCAGCAGGAGGTGATGGCGCAGGCCGGTCAGGGGACGGTTGGCTGAACGCTACGGCAGGGCCTCGTGCAGGGCCTCCACCAGATCGGGTTCGAGCTGCAGCCGGCTCCCGCCGCCGCCGGCCAGGGGCACCTCGAGCTGCAGCGGCATCACCGGGCTCGGCGGCGGATCAAGGGCCACGGCGTCGAACTGGGCCGAGGCGTCGGGCAGCGGCTCGCCCCGGTTCACCAGCTCCCCGCTGCGGTTGGGCAGGCTCCAGCTGTTCCCCTGCCCGTCCCGCGCGGCGAGGGGCTGGTCATGGTCGAGGGAGAGGCCGGGGCTGCGGGCGTTGAGCCGCAGCCGCAGGCCGCCGGGATAGGCGGGGTCCGGCTGTTCGAAGAGGCTCACCCCCCAGCGCCGGCCGTCCAGGTCGGTGAGCGACCAGGTGCGCGCCCCGTCGAGGGCGAGGACCGGGGCGGCGGGCAGCAGCAGCAGGAGGGCCAGCAGAGCGGGCAGGAGCCAGCGCGAGAGCCGACGGAGAGAGCGGGCCATGAAAAGTTGCGCATAGCGGGATTCAACGGTATCGTTTTAACGGACGGGCGTCGAGGGTCGGTGCCTGGTCATCGCGCCGGCCCCTCCCGCCAGCCGCGTCCTTCCCCGGAACCGGCTTCCTTCTCTCTTCTTCCTTCGTTTCCCCATGTTCACGACCCTGCAACGCCCCAGCCGGGGCACGCCGTGGGAGTCCTTCACCGACTGGGTCACCAGCACCGACAACCGCCTCTACGTGGGCTGGTTCGGCGTGCTGATGATCCCCACCCTCCTGGCGGCAACGATCTGCTTCGTGCTGGCCTTCATCGCCGCGCCGCCGGTGGACATCGACGGCATCCGCGAGCCGGTCTCCGGAGCGCTGCTCTACGGCAACAACATCATCACCGCCTCGGTGGTGCCCACCACCAACGCCATCGGCCTGCACCTCTACCCGGTCTGGGCGGCCAGCAGCCTCGATGAATGGCTCTACAACGGCGGCCCCTATCAGCTGATCGTCTTCCACTTCCTGATCGGCATCTTCTGCTGGATGGGCCGGGAATGGGAGCTCTCCTACCGGCTCGGCATGCGCCCCTGGATCGCCGTGGCCTATTCCGCCCCGGTGGCCGCCGCCACCGCGGTGCTGCTCGTCTATGCCATCGGCCAGGGCAGTTTCTCCGATGCGATGCCGCTCGGCATCTCCGGCACCTTCAACTTCATGCTGGTGCTGCAGGCGGAGCACAACGTGCTGATGCACCCCTTCCACATGCTCGGGGTGGCCGGTGTGTTCGGCGGGGCCCTGTTCTCGGCCATGCACGGATCCCTGGTCACCAGCTCGCTGGTGCGGGAGACCACCGAAACCGAGAGCCAGAACCGCGGCTACAAGTTCGGCCAGGAGGAGGAGACCTACAACATCGTGGCCGCCCACGGCTACTTCGGTCGCCTGATCTTCCAGTACGCGTCGTTCAACAACAGCCGCAGCCTCCACTTCTTCCTGGCCGCCTGGCCGGTGGTGGGCATCTGGTTCGCGGCCCTGGCGGTGGCCAGCTTCTCCTTCAACCTCAACGGCCTCAACTTCAACCACTCGATCCTCGACAACCAGGGCCGCGTGGTCGACACCTGGGCCGACGTGCTCAACCGGGCCGGCCTCGGCATCGAGGCGATGCACGAGCGCAACGTGCACAACTTCCCCCTCGATCTCGCCGCGGTGTCGTCCCAGCCCGTGGCCCTGCGCGCTCCCCGGATCGGTTAGTCGGACCTTGACCCCGGCCCAGCCGATCCAGCCCTGAGCGGTCCGGGGGCCCGGCCACCGCCGGGCCCCTTTTCGCTTCCGTTGCCATCGTGAATCCATCGCCGAGATCGACATGACGTTTCTTCCCCGCAGCCCCTCCCCTCGCGCCCCCTGGCGCCGATGCCCCCGGCATCTGACCGCGGTCCTGCTGGGCGGAGTCCTTGCCGGACTGCTGTTTGCCCTGGAGCCAAGCCCGGCCCTGGCCGCCACCGGCATCGCACCGGTGCAGCCGGAGCAGCTGGCCAGGGCGGTGGACCAGATGGAGCAGCTCGACCGCATGCGCATCGAGCGGGCCGCCGCCCTGGAGGGCAGCACCGAGGAGCCCACCCTCGACACCATGCGTCAGGTATGCATGCCGGTGGGCAAGCGGGCCGTGGCCATCGGCGAGGAGAACGGCTGGAGCGTGCGGCAGGTGGCCTCGAAGTACCGCAACCCCGCCCATGCCCCGGCCGGCGCCGAGGAGCGCCAGGTCCTCGATCTCTTCACCCGGCATCCCCAGATCAACGGGCTCTGGCAGCCCGGCCAGGGGGAGCAGGCCGCCGGCGTCACCTACTACCGGCGGATCGACGTGCAGCCCAGCTGCCTCGCCTGCCACGGCAGCCGCGACAGCCGCCCGGCCTTCGTGAAGGAGCGGTATCCCCAGGACCGCGCCTTCGACTTCGAACCTGGTGATCTGCGCGGCATGTACGCGGTGTTCATTCCCGAGGTGCAGGCGGCCCTTGGCGCGCAGGGCCGCTGAGCTGAAGCAGCTGGTCCTCCAGGCGGCGGCGCAGCCGTGACTGCACCAGGGCGCACAGTTCGGCCACGAAGGGGTCGCCGGCGCGGTAAATCATCCGTGCCCCCTCCCGCTCGCAGGACACCAGGCCGGCGCGCTGCAGCTGTCCGAGCTGACGGCTGATGTGGGACTGGGAGAAACCGGTGGCCTCGATCAGCATCGACACGTCCATGGGCTGCCGCTGCAGGTGGCAGAGCAGCTGGAGCCGGGCGGGCTCGCTCAGCAGCCGGAAGAACTGGCTGAATTCCTCCAGCAGCTGGGGGCTGGGCATCGAGCCGGAGGCGTCCATCGCACTTTGCTATGGCGATGGCGGCATTATGCCCGCATGCACGGGCCCCCCGGCGGCAGTGGGCCATTCTCCGCTTTCATGCTGGTAGCGTTATAAAAGTTTTCGATGCGACCATGGCCCTCGCCCCAGCCCCCTCCGCCGCCGCCTTTCCCCTGGCGGCTGCGGCCGGCGGCGGTTCCCTCCTCTTCCGCCGTCTCTTCGACGCCGATACCGGCACCCACACCTATCTGCTCGTCGACGTTCCCAGCCGGCAGGGCGTCCTGATCGACCCGGTGTTCGAGCAGCATTCCCGCGACCTCTCCCTGCTGCGGGAGCTGGGGGTGGAGCTGGTGGCCAGCCTCGACACCCACGCCCATGCCGACCACGTGACCGGGAGCTGGCTGCTCCACGAGGCCACCGGCTGCGCCATCGGCCTCGCCGCCGCCGTCGGTGCCGAGAACGTGACCCTGCCGCTGCGGCATGGCGACCGGGTCTCCTTCGGCGCCCGGGCCCTGGAGGTGCGTGCCACCCCGGGCCACACCGACGGCTGTCTCACCTACGTGCTCGACGACCACAGCATGGCCTTCACCGGCGATGCCCTCCTGGTGCGCGGCTGCGGCCGCTGCGATTTCCAGCAGGGCAACGCCCACACCCTCTGGCGTTCCATCACCGAACAGATCCTCACCCTGCCCGAGAGCTGCCTGCTCTATCCCGGCCACGACTACACCGGCCGCGACGTCACCACCGTGGCCGAGGAGAAGGTGTACAACGCCCGGCTCGGCGGCGATGCCGATGAACGGGACTTCGTGGGCTACATGGAGAACCTCCGTCTGCCCCATCCCCACCGCATCGCCGAGGCTCTGCCCGCCAACCTCCGCTGCGGCCGTCCCCGCCACGACCACCGCACCGTGCCGGAGTGGGCGCCGATCGAGCGCAGCTACGCCGGCCTGCCCGAGCTGTCACCCCGCTGGCTGGCGGCGCACCTCGACGACGTCACCCTGCTGGACGTGCGGTCCGCCGAGGAGTACGAGGGACCGGAGGGACATGTGAGCGGTGCCCTGCTCATCCCCCTGCCGGAACTGGAGGCACGCATCGAGGAGGTGCCCGGCGATGTCCCCACCGTGGTGGTCTGCCACTCCGGCCGCCGTTCCGCCCTGGCCACCCAGCAGCTGATCAAGGCCGGCCGCGAGGAGGTGGCCAACCTGCGCGGCGGCATGGTGGCCTGGCGCCGCGCGGGGATGCCGGTGGAGGGACCGGTCGCGGGGGGCACGTGAGCGAACGCCGCTTCCATTTCCGGCTGGGCAGCCGCCACCCCCAGCCGGACCGCGTCAGCACCGACCTGCGGGTCGAACTGCTCGACGAGAACGGGGCCTGGCAGCTTCAGGTCCCCAGCCTCGACATGCCGGGCTTCCGCCTCTTCCTGCTCTCCCTGCTGCTTTGCCAGCACTTCTATCTGGTGGCGAACGCCCGCGAGCGGGAGCTGCCGCTGCAGCAGGTGGACGGGGAGTTCACGGTGACCACCGGCGCCGACTGGATTCTGCGCCGGGTGGACGGCACCTTCCGGCTGCGGCTCGATCCCGCCGCCACGGCCGAGGAGCGCCGACGGGCCGATGCGGGCGCCATCGACTTCATCGCCCAACGCATGAAACTGTGTCCGGTCTCCCGCAACCTGCCCGCCGACGTGGCCAAGGCCGTGGTGGTGCGGGTCGAGGACGGGGAGGACGAATGTCCAGCCTGAGCGGCCGGATCGACCATGCCCTCCGGCTCGCCAGCCTGTGGCTGGCCTGGCTTCTCGCCATGGTGTTCCACGTGGAACTCGGGCTGATGCCGCTGTTCCACGGCCTCTCTCCCGAGATCGCGGCGGAGGTGCCCGCCGAACGGCTGCCGCTGATCTTCGGGGCCATGCTCGGTTACTTCCTGCTGCCGCTCGGGGCGATGGTGCTGATCGTGTTCGCCGCAAGCGATCCGGCCCACGCCCGCCGCTGGGGTCCCTGGCGGGCCGGCCATTTCTGGCTCAGCATCGTGTACTCGATCACCAACGTGCCCCACCTCATCGCCGACATCACCGTGCCGGACGCCCGCTCCGACCAGATCGTGCTGATGGCCGTGCTCGTGCTGCTCGGCCTGATGATCAATCTCGAGGCCTGGCGCTGGTGGCGCGAGGGCCTCGCGGCCTCCGCCTGAGGCGGGCCGGCCATGCCCGCCGCCTTCGCCTGGAGCGTGGCCCTCAGCGCCCTCCTCACCGCCCTGCAGCTGGTGGTGGGGCTTCTGTCCGGCTCCCTGGCCCTGGTGGGCCAGGCCCTGCACAAGCTGATCGACGTGGCGGCCCTGCTGCTGGGCTGGGGCGCCGAGCGGCTCAGCCTGCTGCCGCCCTCCTCCCGTTTCACCTGGGGTTACGGCCGGGCCACCCACCTGGCGGCGGTGGTGAACGCGGCCCTGGTGCTGGCGGTGGGGGTCGTGGTGGTGCGGGAGGCGATCGGGCGGCTGTCGACCCCGGTGACGGTGGAGCCCACCCCCGTGATCCTGGCCGCGCTGGCGGGGATCGCGGTGAACCTCGTGGCGGCCCGGCTCTTCGGTCCCGAGCACCGGCACGACCTGAACCGGCGGGCGGCGGTGGTCCATCTGCTCACCGATGCGGCGGTGATGGGAGCCGTTCTCGTCAGTGCCGTGCTGGTGCACGTCACCGGCCGCCCGGTGCTCGATGCCGCCACCGCCATCGGCGTGGGCCTGGTGGTGGCCTGGAACGGCCTGCGCCTGCTCGCCCAGGCGCTGGCGGCGAGTCTCGACGGCGTGCCGGCCGATGTCGACCTGGCGGCGGTGGAGGAGGCCCTCGCCTCCCTGCCGGAGGTGGCGGCGGTGCAGGAGCTGCACGTGTGGGGCCTCAGCACCGCCCGCACCGCCCTGGCGGCCCGACTGCGGCTGCGCTCCAAGGGGGAGTCCACCGCCGGCGCGGTGCGGGCGGCGGCCCGGCAGCGGCTGGGGGAGCTGGGGATCGGCTGCAGCATCCTCGAACTGGAGCCGGCCCCGTGAGCCGGCTGGCCTGGATCCTGCTGGGGGGCGTGCTGATGAGCCTGATCGCCCTGGTGGGCGGGCTCACCACGGTCCTCTCGCCCCGCACCCTGCGGCGGCTGCTGATGCCGATGGTGTCGCTGGCGGCGGGCACCCTGCTCGGCGGCGCCCTCTTCCACATGCTGCCGGAGGGACTGGTGCACCTCGATCCGCTCCACGGCGGCATCTGGGTCGCGGCGGGGTTCACCTCCTTCCTCGCCCTCGAGCAGTTCCTCCACTGGCACCACTCCCACACCGACGCCGCCGATGGCGTGGAGCCGGTCACGGTGCTGATCCTGCTCGGCGACGGGCTGCACAACTTCATCGGCGGCCTCGGCATCGCCAGCACCTTCCTGCTGGATCCCACCGCCGGGATGGTGGCCTGGCTGGCGGGGGCGGCCCACGAGGTGCCCCAGGAACTGGGGGATTTCGGCGTGCTGGTGCACAGCGGCTGGAGCCGGCGCCGGGCCCTGGCCTGGAACCTGCTCTCGGCCCTCACCTTCCCGATCGGCGCGTTGCTGGCCTACGGCCTCTCCCGCTCCTTCGATGTGGCGGGACTGGTGCTCTTCGGCGCCGGAAACTTTCTCTACATCGCCGCCTCCGACCTGGTGCCGGAGATCAAGGCCCGCCCCGGGCCGGCCGGCGCGGGCCTGAACTTCGCCTGGTTCGCCGCGGGCATGGGTTTCATGCTTGCTCTCGCTCTCCACTTCCACGGCCGATGACCTCCCGCGGAAGCCGCCGCCCCAGGCAGGCCGCCTCCCGGCTGGCAGCGCTGCTGCTGCCGCTTCTGCTGGCGCTGCGCCTGCTCGCCGCTCCCGCCCTGGCGGCGGAGGCCGTGGAGATGGAGGTGTTCGTGACCGCCGGCTGCCCCCACTGCGCCGCGGCCAAGGCCTTCCTGCCGCAGCTGCAGCGCCGTCGGCCGGATCTGCGGGTGCGCCTGCGGTCTCTGGAGACGGACCCGAAGGCCAGCGAGGACCTGCTGAGGGTCTCGCGGCGGGCCGGGATCCAGACCCCGGGTGTGCCCACCTTCGTGATCGGCGAGGAGGTGCTGGTGGGCTTCGACGGCCCGGAGGGCACGGGCCGCCGGCTCTTGGCCCTGGTGGAACGCCAGGAGGGGGCCGGCGGCGGGATCCGGGCCGGACCGCTCGGCACCCTCAGCCCGGCGCGTCTCGGGCTGCCGCTCTTCACCCTGACGCTGGGGCTGCTGGACGGCTTCAACCCCTGTGCCATGTGGGTGCTCCTCTTCCTGCTCTCGCTGCTGGTGCACTGGCGTGACCGGCGCCGCATGGCCCTGGTGGCGGGCACCTTCGTGCTGGTGAGCGGTGCCGTCTACTACGCCTTCATGGCCGCCTGGCTGAACGTGTTCCTGCTGCTGGGCCTCTCCGCGGCGCTGCGGCTGCTGCTCGGCGGCCTGGCCCTGGTGGTGGGGGTGGTGAACCTGCGGGAGTTCGGCCGCTCAGGGAGCGACTTCACCCTCTCGATCCCGGCCGGTGCCAAGCCCGGCCTCTACGCCCGCATGCGCAACGTGCTGTCGAGCCGGTCGGTGCTGCCGGCCCTGGTGGCGGTGGTGGCCCTGGCGGTGCTGGTGAACCTGGTGGAACTGCTCTGCACCGCCGGGCTGCCGGCGCTCTACACGGCGGTGCTCAGTCAGCAGGACCTGCCCCTGCCGCTCCACTACGCCTACCTCGGCCTCTACATCGCCGGCTACATCGCCGACGATTCGCTGATGGTGGGCACGGCGGTGATGGCCCTCAGCAGCCACCGGCTCAGCGAGCGGGCGGGGCGCTGGCTGAAGCTGCTCAGCGGCGTGGTGATGGTGGCCCTGGCGCTGATGCTGCTGCTGCGGCCCGGGTGGCTGATGTGAGACGAGGACAGCGGCGCGCCGGCTCAGGCGGTCCGCCAGTCCAGCCAGGGAACGAACGGCAGGATCGCCGGTGTGCGGGCGCGGTAGTCGGCGTAGTCCGGATGGAGGCGGCAGAGCCCCTCCTCCTCCCGGCGTGCTTTCTTGCCCAGCACCCACCCCAGCAGCAGCAGCAGCCCCAGATGCAGCAGGCTGCCGTAGGCGAGGGTCACCCCCAGGGACGCCACCAGCAGCGACTGGTAGAGAGGGTGGCGGCACCGGCCGTAGGCCCCCTCGGTGACCAGGGCGGCGTCGGGCATCGGTTCGGGCAGGGGACTGAGGCTCTCGCCCAGATGGAGGGCTCCCTGGGCACCCAGGGCCAGGCCCGCCGCGAACACGGCGATCCCCACGATGCGCAGCGGCGTGGGCCAGTCCAGCCCGAGGCTCGCCGGGGGCGGAGTGGGGGGGAGCAGGTGGGCCGTGATCAGCAGCATCTGGGCGATCAGCCACCATTCCCCGTGACGGTTGTCCCGCAGACCGGTCCAGCTGAAGCCCCAGTTCCGCAACCGTTCTCCGAGCCCTCCCATCGAACCGCCTCCACCGTGACCAGGGCTTCCAGTCTGCAACCGGGTGGTGATGCCATGACGCGAGTAGCAGAAGACACGACTCTGTGGGTTTTCTGTCGCGAAGGTTTACAAAGCTTGTCCTTTTGATCCATGGCCCTCGCCCGTCGGGTGGAGATCCTCCCCGTGGAACGTTCCCTCTCCGGCCACACCGTGTTCTCGGCCGCCCAGAGCAGCGATGAGACCCTCATCGCCGAGATCGGCACGGAGCGGGTCTGTGAACTCTTCTGCCACCGCCGCCAGACCGATCAGCTCATGGTGCTGCGCGGCGCCGTCGATCTGGTGGTGCTCGAGAACCGCCGTCTGCGCCGCATCCGGCTCCGGGAGGACGAGGCCACCTGGGTGCGCATTCCCCCCGGTGTTCCCCACGGCGCCATCAACCGCGGCCGCACGCCCGCGGTGCTGGTGAACGCCGTCCGGCGCCATGGCCCCAGCGATCCGCGCGACTACCGCCCCCGGCGCCTGCCCGGCACGCTCCGCCGGCAGTGGGAGGCGCTGGCGGCCTGAACGGCCTCCAGCGGCCCCGGCCGCAGGTGGTAACTTCCCGCCGCGCGGGTGGGCAGCACGAAGGATGGAACTGGACGGCCGGCAATGGTGGGGCCTGCCCCACCGCGAGATCCTCTCCGGGCTGGTGGTGGCCTTCGCGATGATCCCCGAGGCGATCGCCTTCTCCGGCATCGCGGGCGTGGCTCCGGAGGCCGGCCTCTTCGGTGCCTTCTGCCTCGCCGTCACCCTGGCGGTGGTGGGCGGCCGCACGGCGATGATCACCTCCGCCACCGGCTCCACCGCCCTGCTGATGACCGGGCTGGTGGAGCGGGGGGAGGCGGCGGGTCCGGGCATGGGTCTGCAGTTCCTGCTGGCGGCGGGGCTGATCACCGGGCTGCTGCAGATCGCCTGGGGCTACCTGCAGCTGGCCCAGCAGATGCGGTTCGTGCCGCAGCCGGTGATGGCCGGCTTCGTGAACGGCCTCGCCCTGCTGATCCTGCTGGCCCAGCTGCCCCAGCTCGGCCTCGATGTGTTCCACCCGGAGAAGGTGGCGGTGCAGCCGGGTCAGATGCCGGCGGTGTGGGGGCTCACGGCCCTCACCCTGCTGATCATCTACACCTTCCCGCGTCTGAGCCGCGCCGTGCCCTCGGCCCTGGTGGCGATCCTGGCCACCACCGCCCTGGCCGTGGGCCTCGGCATCGACGTGCCCACGGTGGCGAGCCTCGGCACCCTGCCCGCAGGCCTGCCGGGTTTCGGCCTGCCCCGCGTGCCCTTCAGCCTCGAGACGCTCGGCCTGATCCTGCCCACGGCGCTGGCGATCTCCCTGGTGGGTCTGATGGAGACGTTCCTCACCCAGGACATCCTCGACGACATGACCGACACCACCACCTCCAAGAACGTGGAGGCGCGTGGCCAGGGCATCGGCAACATCGTCAGTTCCCTGTTCGGCGGCATGGCGGGCTGCGCCCTGGTGGGCCAGTCGGTGATGAACGTGAACAACGGCGCCCGGGCCCGCCTCTCCACCCTCGCCTCGGGCCTCACTCTGCTGGCGATGATCCTGCTGGCCCGCGACTGGGTGAACCGCATCCCCATGGCCACCCTGGTGGGGGTGATGATCATGATCGCCATCAACACGGCCAATTTCCGCTCCCTGCGCGACATCCGCGTCACCCCGAAGAGCGACAGCTCGGTGATGCTGCTCACCGTGGGGATCACCGTCATCACCCACAACCTGGCGATCGGGCTGCTGGCCGGGGTGGCTTTGGCGGGGCTGCTCTTCAGCCGCAAGGTGGCGAAGGTGATCCGGGTGGAGACCCGCATGGAGGGGCCTGACCATCGCCTCTACATCGTGCGCGGTCAGCTGTTCTTCGTGAGCGTGATCTATTTCCGCCAGGGATTCGATCTGCACGACCACCCCGCCCGGGTCACGATCGACATGGCCGATGCCCACATCTGGGACCAGAGCGGCGTGACGGCCCTCGATCAGGTGATCCGCCGCCTGAGGCTGGGGGGCAGCCGGGTGGAGGTGGTGAACCTCAACCCCGAGAGCACCGATCTCTTCGCCCGCATCGGCATCGCCCCCGAGGCGGGGGGAAGGGGCGGCGAACCGGCTTCGGCGCACTGAGGCGCCCGTACGGTCACATACAGGAGAGGGCCGCGATCTTGGCCCGTTTGTCGCTCGAGAGGCCCTCCAGTTCGTCGAGTCGCAGCACCCCCTCCTTCACGAGGGAGGCGAACACGAACAGGAGGGTGGGCAGGCGGAAATCGAAGCGCCCCTCCATCTCATGGCGCTTGCAGCTCAGGTAATCGTGGAGTTCCCACACCGAGTCCACCGAGGTGAGGGAGTCGGACCGCTGACGCACCACGTCGATCAGCGTGGAGATCTCCCGCTGATAGGCGAGGTCGAAGGCCCTGCGGGCCACGTCACGCTCCTGATCGGTCCAGCCCGGCAGCGTCTCCTGCATGCCCCCACCCTTTGTTGTCCTCGATACTATCGAGATGACCCCACCGTCTGAGACGGGGCAGGGCGTACCAGGCCACCGAGGGGGCGGCGTGGTGCTCGCGGTGGTAGCCGAAGTGGTAGCAGGCCAGGAACGACAGCCACGGCGGGAGAGAGCTGCTGCCCACACGGTGCCTGGATCTCCCCGCGTCGGGCTGGCGATGGGGCAGATAGGTGCCGAAGAAGAAGAGCTGGAGCGAGCTGAGCACCAGCGGCAGGATCGCCACGAGGAGAAGGCGGGCCAGGGCGTCCAGGGGGGCGCCGGCCGGCATCACCGCCAGCATCACCCCCCAGCAGACGATCAGCCCCGCCAGGGTCTGCGGTCCGAGGTAGCCGCGAAGAAAGCGGAGATACCACTGCAGCGGATCCCGCCGTCGGCCGTCGTGGAAGTCGGGGTCGAGCGCTTCACCGGGATGGCGATGGTGCAGGACATGGTTGGCGCGGCAGCGCTCGTAGGGCAGGCAGGCGTAGAGGAGGAGCGCCATCCGTCCGATCGTGCGGTTGAGCCCGCAGTGGGATGGCACCAGGGAGCCGTGCATCGCGTCGTGTCCGACGATGAAGAGGCCCGTGTGCAGGAAGCTGCGAACCAGCAGCAGTGCCACCCCTCCGAACGGCATCACCTCCCAGGGTTCAGGCCGGGTGAGGGGGACCACCAGGGTGATCCCCCACAACGCCGTCAGGAGCACCGCGAAGCCAACGCCGGTCAGTGGATGGGGGCGGAGCTCGATCAGCGGGCGAAGTTGAGCAGTTCCTTGGGGGAGGCCAGCAGGTCGATCGCCACGAAGTAGATCTTGCCCTGGGGATCGAGCAGGAAACGCCAGGCCACGTTCATCCCCACGCCCGCGCCGAACCATGGGGTCTGCACCTTGCCGGTGACCTTGATCTGGGTGAAGCCGCCGTCGGTGGGTTCGCTCACCCCCTTCTCGGGCAGCAGCTTGAGGTTCTGGCAGTCCTCGCGGAAGAAGCGGAGGATCGCCTCCCTTCCCACGATCGGCCGCTGGAAGGGCGGCTGCAGGGCGCCGTCCGGGAGGAAGAGCTCGATCAGGTTGTCGAAATCGTTGGCGTTGAGCAGCTCCATGTAGGTGGGCACCGTCGGATTGTCGACGCCTTCGATCGTCACCTTGGCCCGCTCGGAAGGATCGGTGGGGGGCACCACCGGCTCGGTCACGGGCTGGTAGCTCTCGAGCTTGGCGGGATCGAAGCCCATGTCCACCACGAAATTGCGGAGCACCGTGATCTGCTGGCCGGGATCGATCTGCTTGATCGAATCGAGCACGGAAGCGGCGTTGGCGGACAGCTGGTAGCCCTCGGGGATGGGGGCCACGGTGCCCTCCTCCATCCACACCCCCAGCTGGTACCAGAAACCGAGCTTGATGTTCGCCGACCAGTTGGCGTAGGTCCGGCAGATCGGGGTGTCCTTGCGGTTGGCCAGGTCGCACATCACCTGGCTCTGCTCCGCGAAGCTCATCTGGCGGATCCGATTCAGCGTGGGCTCGGCGAACTGCATCCGTGCCGCACCGGGCGCGGCGATGGTGATCGTCTTGCCCATCTCGAGGTAGGCGTACCAGATCAGGGCGAGCTGATCCTCCGGACTCAGCAGCTTGAAGCGGGCGGTGATCGCCGGCACCACGTCGGCGGAACGGGTTTCCGGAAAGATCCGGGCGGCGCGGTCGAGCGTGAAAGTCATCGGGACGCTTCTGGCAAGGGGGATGGGCGGAAACCTACTGCCGGGGGCAGCCGATCGTCGGTCGCCGGACCGGTCCGGCGCCAGAGGGCGAGGCCGCCGGAGCGGCCGCGGGCGGCGAGCCAGCCTTCCTGCCCCGGCTGCCGGGCGATCAGCGCGAAGAAGGGGAGACGCTTCGTGGCCGGGCGCCCCAGCCCGCGTTGCAGCAGCACCCGGCCCGCCAGCCGGATCGCCACGTGATCGAACCAGAAGACGAGCAGCGGCCGCCGGCCCCGCAGCTCCCCCTCCCCTTCGAAGCGGAGTTCCAGGGGGCCCAGGTTCACGGCATTGGCGAGGCGGAGACCCGCGCCGGGCCCCCCGTCGGCCACGGCGGGCGGACCGATCTCCAGCCGTGCGGCCAGGAACCGCAGCAGTCCGGCCGCGGGAGAGGCGGCGCGGCTCCCCCGGTTCCACACCCGCTCGAGCCGCCAGCAGCCCTCCAGGTCGGCCGGTCGCAGTCCGGTGCCCTCCCGCCGCACTCCCTTCTCGATCGCCAGGATCCGGTCGGCATCGGGCAGGGGGGCCACGGCAGCGGGGCGGGGCGTTCCTAGGTTGCCTGGGTGAAGGGGTTGCCGGCATGAACGACGCTCACCTCTCCCCCCCTGCCCCCCAGCGGCTCAGTCAGGCGCCGGAGGGAAGCCGGGTGCGGGTCGAGACCCTCCCCGCCCATCCGGCCCTGAAGGACCGGCTGCTGGCGCTCGGCATCCGGCCGGGTGTCCGTCTCGACGTTCTGCGACGGGGGCGCCCCGGCGGTCTTCTCCACCTCGCCCACGGGATGCTGGAGTTCATGCTGCGGCGCGAGCACGCCGATCAGATGGCGGTCAGCCACGACCCGGAGGACCGGGGCGACGGCACCTAGGGCGTTTTCCTTGCACCGGCTCACTCTTGTGGTGGCCGTGGTCCTTCCGGGCAGGGCCGGATCCGGTTGAACTGCGACCAGTCG
>CAZVPB010000023.1:0-18388 GCA_964628165.1 uncultured Cyanobium sp. | reverse complement strand
CTCCAGTCCTGGCTGCCGGCCACGATGCCGTTGGGGTTGTTGGCGTAGATCTGGTGGTAGAGCACCCGGAAGCGGGGCTCGCCGCTGAAGGGGTCCCGCTCCACGTCGGCCTGGCCGAAGGCGAAGTGGCCCGTCACGGTGAAGCCCGGCGTGGGCTCGCCGTCGGCACCGCCGATGCCGCCGAAGGCGTGGATCACCAGTCCCGTGTCGCCCACCAGCCAGGGGCGCCCGGCGGCGCCGGCCCCCCGGGCGCTGAGCAGGGTGGTGCGGCCGTCGCCGGGCCAGAGCGCCACCCGGCTGATCCGCCCGCGCCGCTGCGGCATGGCCTCCCAGTTGCCGTGCAGGAGGTGCCGCAGCCCGGCGGCGGTGCCCCGCACGGTGCCGTCGGGCTGGAGCCGGAAGAGGGCCCGGGGTTCGAGGGCCTGCACGGTGAAGGTGCCCTCCGGGTCGGGACTGCCGTGCAGGAACCAGCCGTCGCGGCCGGCGGGGCTGCCGGCCAGTCCGCGCGGATCGAAGAGACGGCGGCCGTTGCGGTCCGGCGGCTGGCGGGGGATGCGCACCGTCTCCTCCGGACCGTCGAAGCCGCCGCTGGCGGGATCGAAATGGCGGATGCGGAACCGCTCGCCCGCCGCGGCGGCGGGTTCGCCGGCCTCCGGCGGGGCGGGACCGAGGATCCGCGCGAGGGTGCTCCAGCGGCCGGTGATCTGCACCGGCGGGCGGCCGATCCGCAGCAGCGGAGCGCCGTCGGCACCGGTCTCCAGGCGCACCTCCTCGAGCCGCACGGTCATGTCGTCATGGGGGCGCGAGCCCGCCAGGGACTCCAGCGGACCGACCTCGCGGCGGCCGTCGAGGCGTCGGGGCACGACGTCACCACGCCGTTCCGCCCGTTCGGCGGCCTCGCCGAGCCGCACGTCGGTGCTCACGGCCCGCACCAGGTTCCGGAGCTGGGGGCGTTCCGCCCAGGTGAGCCGCAGCCGGCGGCCGATCAGGTCGGCCTGGGCCGGCGGCGCCTGCTCCAGCACGATCCAGGTCCAGTCCTCGGCGGCGGCCGCCGCGATGGCCGCCGCCTCGGCGGCGTCCGGCAGCACGAGCCGGCCCATCCAGGCGGCGTGGGGGCGGTAGTGGTCGGGGTCCGGACGCCGTTCCAGGGGGTAATGGGAGGGGCGGTTGAAGGGGGCCCGCCAGGCCAGCTCGGCGCTGCTGAGGGCGGCTGCGGCGCGGCCGCCGGCCTGGCCCGCAGCCATCGGCAGCAGGGCCAGCCCCAGCAGCACGCAGCTCGCCAGGGCCGCCAGCCTCGATCGCCAGGCGGCGCGGCTCCTCACCACAGCTCGAGCCGGGGCGGCGCCAGGTCGAGCCGCCAGAGCTGGGGCCGCCGCCGCAGCATCTCCTGGCCCACGATCGCCTCGACGCCGAGCTGTCCGAAGATCGGGTTCTCCGTGATGATCCCCTCCAGCGGCCGCACCGGAGCGCCGTCGCCCTGACCCGGCAGGGGTTCGCCCGGCAGGGCCAGGCCGGTGAAGGGACGCCGCTGCACCGCCTGCTCGCCGCAGAAGCCCACCAGCCGCACCGGCCGGGCCGGGCCGAGCGGATGGAGCCGGGCCGCCAGGGAGGGGTGCAGAAAGAGGCCCTCGGCCCCCGTGTCCACCAGGGCCTCCACCGGGCCGGCCACGCTCGGGAGGGTGAGCAGAGGCACCCCCTTGTGCCAGCGCAGGGGGATGCGCAGGCGGGGAGGCGGCATCGCGGCGGCGGCCTCCACCGCGGCGGTCCCCAGGCTGAGCCGTGAGCGGAGGGGGTCGATGTGCACCGGCAGGCGCCGCAGGCTGGGGGCGCCCAGCACCCCGTCCACCCCCTCGGGCAGCGCGCCCGCCGGCATCACCAGGGCCTCGGCCCCCACCAGCCGCAGGCGCCCCTGCCCGTCCCGCTCGCTGCGGAGCTCGAGGGGCGGCAGACGGGTGCGGCGGGGCCGCAGTTCGTCGCAGGCGCTGCCCCCGCCGGCCAGGTCGAATCCGCCCGCCGGCACCGGCAGGGTGGCAAGCCCCAGCCGGTCCGCCAGAGCGGGCGTGACCATGGTGGAGGAGGCACCGGTGTCGAGCAGCAGCCGCACCGGCCCGCCGGAACTGCCGAAGATCAGCAGGGGGGTGTCGCCGCCGGGGGGCCGCTGCAGGGGCAGGGTGACGCTGCCGCTGGCGGCGCCGCCGGCCAGGGGAGCCCCCTGCAGCTGGATCAGGGCGGCGAGAGCGGGAGAGGGCGGAAGCGGTGGAGGCGGGACCGGCAGCGGCGCCATGGCTCAGGGTTCGCGGTGGATGGCGAGGGCCGCCAGCACGCCGCCGGCGAAACCGGCCAGGTGCCCGATCCAGCTCACCCCGGGCGGCGTGAGGAAGGGCAGCAGCGTGGGCAGCATGCCGCCGTAGAGCACCAGGCCGGTGGCGGTGAGGAGCATCGGCAGGGGGCGCCGCTCCAGCCAGCCGATCAGCAGCAGATAGCCCAGCAGCCCGTACACCACCCCGGAGAGGCCGTGACTGCCGCCGGGCCACAGCAGCCAGACCGGAATGGCGGTGGCGTAGACACCGATCCACACCGCCAGGTAGTCGCGGCGGCTCTTGGCCAGCACCATCCAGGAGAGGGGCAGGAACCAGAGGGTATTGGTCAAGAGATGGGCGAAGTCGGCGTGGCTGAAGGGGGCCGTGAACACCCCCAGCAAGGGGCCGCCCCGCACCATCGGCAGGTTCCAGCGGCCGCCGTGGAGGAGCTGGTCGATGATCTCCTGCCCCCACGCCACCCCCACCAGCAGCACGGGAAGGGCCGCCACACCGCCGATCCGGGCCAGGGCGCGGTCGAGGCGCCGGGCGAGGGTGGAATCGCTCATGGAGCCCATCTTCGCGGCGGCAGGGGGGGTCACGCGGGGGTCTCCAGCCGGGCCAGGGCCTCCCCCATGGCCTGCCGCAGGGCGTGCCGTCGGTGACGCCGCACCGGCAGGAGACACTCCCGCCTTCGCCGCCGGGTGAGCACCGGCAGGTCGAGGCGCAGTTCCTCCGCCGCGATCCGCGGAACGTCCTCCAGCCGCGGAGTGACCCGACGGTTGCCCCCCGGGGGCGGCGAGGGCAGCAGCTGGCGGGTCCACTGGCCCACGCCCACCCCGGCCAGCAGGAGCGCCCCCACTCCGGCGGCGGCGGGGTCGAGGCCGAGCAGCGGCAGGCCCGACAGATGGCCGAGGGTGGTGAGGGCCACCCCCAGCCCCTGGGGGCCGGCGGCGTGGCTGCCGGCCATGGTGAGGGCGGCCAGGGGCAGGCCGAGGGCCGCCGCCTGGCGGCCGAGAAAGGCGCGGCGGCGCTCGTCGAGGCGCCAGGTCTCGCCACGCCGCAGGGAACGGAGGATGTCCTGCTCCAGATCGACGACCTCCCCCACGAGGGCCTCCTCCTCCGGGGCGAGCCCGATCGCCCCGATCACCCCCTCCAGTTCCCGCCGCACCCGCGCTCCTTCGGCGCGGGAGAGGATCAGGCGCACGTCGGAGGCGAGGGCGATCCGGGCGGGCCGGCGGCGCAGCAGCGGGCTGGCGAGGTGCCGGACCCTCCCGGCGGCGGTGCCCCTGGCGGGGAGGCGGATCTCGGCTTCGAGCAGCAGGCAGCGGCGGGCCGCGGGGATGGCGAACAGCACGAACAGTTCGTAGAGGCGCTCCACCTCCGCCGCATCGATCCTGCCGTCGGCCATCACGGCCGCGATCAGGATGCGCACGTAATCGAGCCGCTCTTCGGGGGAGAGATGCATGGCCTTCAGGCGAGCACGACCGCCAGCACCCCGGTGAGGAAGATGCCGTCGAAGGTGCCGGCTCCGCCGATCGAGGCGACCGGTGCCCCCAGCCCGCGGATCCGGCCGAGGTTGAGCAGGTCGGCGCCGACCAGGGTGCCGAGGGTGCCGCACACGTAGGCCAGCGGCGCCGCCGGCGCGGCCGGGAAGAGCCGGGTGCTGAGGGCGGCCAGCACCGGGGCCACCAGGGCGGGGAGGCCGATGCCCACCCCCGGGACCGGACGTGCCAGCAGATGCACGAGGGCGGCCACCAGCGCGGTGCTGATCAGCGCCGGAACCGCGATGCCGAAGTGCACGAGCATGTGCACCGCCAGGACGGTGGGAATGAGGGCGCCGCCCACGTTCACCGCCAGCAGGGTGCCCCCCGACTCCGCCCGGGTGGGAATCACCGTGGGCACGCCGAACACCCGCACCACCGCCGGTTCGATCCGGGCTTCGCCGTCCAGGCGCAGCAGCGGGATGTTGAGGGCGCTGCCCAGGATCGAGGCCACCAGGATCCAGAACGCCGCGGTCTCGCTCAGCCCGATGCGCTGGTAGGCGTAATCGATCAGGTCGATGGTGATGAGGGCGAACACCACCGCCAGCACCAGGCTCAGCAGGGCCACCACCCAGAGCGGAAACGGGAAGTACACGCCCTCCGGAATCCTCATGGACGGGCAGCGGCTCCGCTCCGCAAGCGTATCCGCCCCCGCCGACCGGAGCCTCCCCTCTGCGAGGGTGGCGCGGAATGGGAGCCCGCGCCGATGGCCGCCGGAGAGATTCTCGAGGTGGATCTGGGGCGCTGGGAGCGGGGCGGCGGGGCCGAGCGCAACGCCGTGGTGGAGGGGGTGATGAGCAGCCTCGCCACCGGCTTCGTCTACCTGCGCAGCGACCTGGAGGAGGATCTGCTCGACGAGGCCTACGGCATGCTGAGCCGCTTCTTCGCCGAGCCGGAGGCCGCCAAGCGCCGCTTCCACGTGAGCGGCGCCAGCGGCCAGACGGGCTACACCGGCGTGCTGGTGGAGACGGCGGCGGGCCGTGAGCGGGCCGACTGGAAGGAGATGCTCAACTGGTCGTCGCCGCCGGCGCCGGACCATCCGCTGCGGCGGCGCTATCCCCGTCTCTACCCGGAGCCGCGGCTGCCGGAGGCGTTGGTGCCCGGCATCACGGCGGTGCTGGAGCGGTTCCACCGCTCCGTGCTGGAGCTGCAGCGCCGCTTCCTGCGGGTGATCGCCGTGGGCCTCGGCGCCGCCGAGACCTTCTTCGACGAGATGACGGCGGACGCCCCCACCCTCAGCCGGGCGGTGCGGTACCCGCCGATGGAGCAGGCGCCGCCGGGCGGTCACGTCTGGGCCGGGGCCCATGCCGACATCAACCTGATCACCGCCCTGCCGCGGGCCACGGCGCCGGGGCTGGAGGTGCTGGTGAACGGCGACTGGGTGGCCGCGAAGCCTCCGGCCGGGCGGGTGATCCTCAACGGCGGGCTCATGCTGGAACGGCTCAGCAACGGCCGCATCCCGGCCGCCTGGCACCGGGTGGTGGCCGCCCCGGAAAGCCGCGGCGATCGTCTCAGCGTGGTGCAGTTCTGCCACCCCAGGCCCTGGACCCTCCTGGCCCCCCTGGCCTGCTGCGTCACGCCGGAGCGGCCGCAGCGCTGGGCGGGGGTGATGGCGGCCGATGCCCTCGAGGAGGTGCTCCACGGCATCCGGATGCTGGAGTCCGGGCCGGCACCCGGCGAAGCTGGGGAGGTCTGAGGGGTTCCATGGCGATCTACCGGTTCGGACTGATCTGGGGAGTGGCCTTCTTCGCCGGCGCCATGGCCCAGCTGCTGGCGCGGCTTGTGCGCCTCAGCGCCGTGGTGGCGCTGCTGGCGGTGGGGCTGCTGATCGGCCGGGCCGGCCTCGACCTGGTCAACCCCGACGTGCTGGGGCCCGGCCTCAAGCCGCTGGTGGGGCTGCTGGTGAGCCTGGTGCTCTTCGACGGCGGGCTCAACCTGCGCCTGGCCGGACGCGACCTGCAGAAGGCGGTGGTGCAGCTGGTGCTGGTGCGGTGGGTGCTGGGCCTCGCCGGCGCCGCCGTCGCCGCCCACTTCCTGGCCGGACTGAGCTGGTCCCTGGCCTGGGTGTTCGGGGCCATCGTGCTGGCCACCGGCCCCACCGTGGTGATGCCGCTGGTGCGGCAGATGCGGCTGGTGCCTCCCCTGGGGCAGGTGCTGGAGGGGGAGGGGCTGATCCTGGAGCCGGTGGGGGCCGTGCTGGCCCTGCTGCTGCTCCAGCTCGCCCTCGGCAACCTGATCGGCTGGCAGGAGGTGGCGGTGCGGCTGGTGCTGCGGCTGGGGGGCGGGGCGCTGCTGGGGGCGGTGGCGGGTCTCCTGCTGTCGGAGGTGCTGCGGCGCCTCACCCCGGACGGCACCACCCTCTCCCCCGAGCAGGAGGCGGACGTGAGCGCCCTGCAGCTGCAGCTCACCCTCGGGGTGCTGTTCCTTCTGTTCAGCGGGTGCGACCGCCTGCTGCCGGAATCGGGCCTGCCGGCCGCCGTGGTGGCGGGGGTGGTGGTGGGGGTGCGCCTCGATGCCCAGGCCACCCTGCTGGATGAATACATCCGTCAGCTGGCCATGCTGGCGATCACCGTGCTCTTCCCGCTGCTGGCGGCGGACGTCAGCTGGGGGGAGCTGAGTCCGCTGGGCTGGGGCGGCATCGCCTGCGTGGTGGTGCTGATGCTGATCCGCTGGCCGCTGGTGCAGCTGGCCGGCCTGGGGGTGCCCTCCCTCGACTGGCGCCGCAAGCTCATGCTCTCCTGGATCGCCCCCCGCGGCATCGTGACCGCCGCGGTGGCCAGCCTCTTCGCCCTGCGGGTCGAGGAGATGGGCATGGAGGGCGCCGGAGCCCTCAAGGGGCTGGTGTTCCTCACCATCCTGCTGACCGTGGTGGTGCAGGGGTTCTCGGCGCCCTTGCTGGCACGCCGCCTCGAGCTCACCCAGCCCGCGGCGGCGACGGCGCCGGCCGGGGGGCTGGAGACGGCCACCGAGGCCGCCTGAGGCAACCTGCCCCCTTTCTGCACGGCGGAGCCCTCCCTAAGGTGCCCGTGCCCTGGCAGTGACCTCGATGGCCCCCGCGATCGCCCTGCCCCGGATGCGGCCCCTGGCGCTGCTGCTGGCCGCGGGCGGGCTCCTCGCTTCCCCTCTCCTGCCGCCTGCCGCGGCGGCCGAGGAGCAACGCCAGGGTTCGCCCCTCCTGCAGCTGCTGGAGGCGGCCGACGCCCGGCCCCTCTACCTGTATGACGGCATCCGCTTCGTGGAGCTGCCGATGGCGGCCGGAAAGGCCACCATCGGCCTCAGCTGCGAGCGCAACACCTGGACCCTCTTCCGCCTCGAGCGGGACGGCAGGACGGTGTACGACCACATCAACGATTCCGCCTGGGGGTATCTGCCCGCCGGCCCCATCGCGGGATCCCGCCTCTGCACCACGCCGCTGCGGGTGGCGGAGTGAGGCCATGAGCCCCTCCCCCCTCCGCCGCCGGGACGTCCTCGCCCTGGCCGGCGTCGCCGCCGGAGCCGCCGGCTGGGGATTCGGCCGCGCCCACGCCGCCGAGGGCTTCACCGCTCCGCGCCGCGGCGATCTGCGGCTGGTGCTCTTCAGCGACCTCAACGGCCCCTACGGCTCCACCGCCTACATCCCCGAGGTGCATCGCGGCATCGGCCTGATCCCCGCGCTCCGGCCGGATCTGGTGCTCTGTGCCGGCGACATGGTGGCGGGCCAGAAGCCGGGGCTGGGCCGGGGGCGGCTGGCCGCCATGTGGGCCGGCTTCGAGCGGGACGTGCTCTCCCCCCTGCGGCGCCGCGGTCTGGCCTTCGCGCCGGCCATGGGCAACCACGACGCCTCCTCGGCCCGCAGCGGCGGCCGCTTCAGCTTCGCCGACGACCGTGCCGAAGCCGCACGGTTCTGGGGAGAACGGCGGGGGGCTCTCGGGCTGGAGTTCGTGGACGCCGCCGGCTTCCCCTTCCACTACGCCGTGCGGAAGGGCGATCTGCTCGTTGTGGTGTGGGATGCCTCCAGCGCCACGGTTCCCCCGGAGCAGCTGGCCTGGGCGGAACGGCTGCTGGGCGGGCCGGCGGCCCGGAGCGCCCGACGCCGCGTGGTGATGGGTCATCTGCCCCTGCGGGCGGTGGGGGTGGGACGGGACCGTCCCGGCGAGGTGCTCGAAGGGGCGGACGCCCTCCGTGCCCTGATGGAACGCCACGGCGTGGAGGCCTACGTCAGCGGCCATCACCACGCCTGGTACCCGGCACGGCTGGGGGCGCTGACGCTGTACCACCTGGGCGCGATGGGCAGCGGGCCGCGGCGGCTGCTCGGCCAGGCCAGCGCCCCCTTCCAGACCCTCACGGTGCTCGACCTGTTCGTGGCGGAGGGCCGCAGCACCGTCACCACCGTCAACCTGCGCCAGGGCCGGGCGGTGGATCTGAGCAGCCTGCCCGCCAGTCTGGTGGACCGGCAGGGTCGCGTCCTCCAGCGGATGCCCCTCACCGCCTGAGCCGATACCCTCGGAGGCGATTCTTCCGCGGGCCTCGATGTCACTGCTCTCCCCGCCCCGGCTGCCGCTGGTGCTGGCTGCCCTGGGCCTGTGCCTGGGGGGTGCGGCCCTGCTGGGTGAACGGCATGCGTCGCTCGCGGTGGGGAGTCCCTTCCCGGAGCCGCCCCGGGCGATGGAGATGGACGCCCCGCCGCCTCCCGGGGCGGCAGCCGCCGCCATGCCGGTGGAGCTTCCCTCCGATCCGGCCCTGCCCCGGGCCGCCGACGGCCGCCACTACCCGCTGGTGCCGCGCCGGCCGGAGGAGATCGCGACGCTGCTGACGGCGGTGGAGGCGGCCCTGCGGGACGAGGCCACCCCCGCCGCCGCCCTGCCCGCGCTGGGTCACCAGCAGCAGGTGATCTACCGGGTGCTCTCCCACCGAGACGATCTCGCCACCGCGGTGCTCGAGCGCCTCGAGCCCCGCTGGCGGCGGGTGGCCGAGCGGCATCTGGTGGCCCGCCGCGCCTTCCTGGGCATGCGCCGCGGCCGCCCCGGAGCGGCGACCCTGCCCGCCTGGCGGATCATCGAGCCCGAACCGGCCGAGAACCTGCTGCGCTACTACCGCGAGGCCGAAGCCGCCACCGGCATCGAGTGGGAAGTGCTCGCCGCCGTGAACCTGGTGGAGACGGGCATGGGACGGATCGACGGCGTGTCCGTCGCCGACGCCCGCGGACCGATGCAGTTCCTGCCCACCACCTGGGCCCAGCCCGGGGTCGGCAAGGGGGATATCCGCGATCCCCACGACGCCATCCAGGCGGCTGCCCGCTACCTGGTGCGGCGCGGTGGCCTCGCCGACATCCGCAAGGGCCTCTGGGGCTACAACAACAGCGACTACTACGGCCGGGCGGTGCTCGCCTACGCCGACCTGATGCGGGAGGACCCCCGCGCCTTCACCGGCCTCTACCACTGGGAGATCCACTTCGCCTCGGCCGCCGGCGACCTCTGGCTGCCGGTGGGCTACGCCCAGGACACGCCCGTGCCGGTGGCCGCCTGGCTGAAGCGGCACCCCGCCAGCGCGCCGCCGGTGGCCCTGCCGATCGCCGCCAGCCCGGCGGAGACGGAGGCGGCGCTGCGCTAGGCGCCGCCCTCAGGCGCTGCGCGGCGTGCCGTGGCCGCGGCGGCGGGGAGAGACCTTCGTCGGCGAGGCCGCGGCCGTGACCGCCGCCACGGCCTTGCCGCTGGGGCGCACGCGGCGGCCGGCCCCATGGGAGGTGCCGCAGCCGGCCCTGCGGAGTTCCTCCCGCAGGCCCGCGTCGAAGGCGAGGGCCCGCGACCAGCTCGGCATGCGGAAGCCGCCCGGATGGTCCATGAAGGCATGGCAGCCGGGCCGCAGCAGGGCGGAGAACTCCTTCACGGCGTTCTCCTCCTCATGGCGGTCATAGGGGAGGCCGTTGACGCGGGCATCGAGGTGGTGCTGCCGCACCCGGTCCTCGGCGATGCGCCGGTACACCACCTCCAGGGCCGACACCTGCTCCGGCGGCAGGGCCTTCGATTCGTGCTCCATGAGCCCCCGCAGCAGGCTGGCGAGGATCTCGGCGCACATCTTCTGGAGGCCCTCGGCGGGGGAGCGCCCCACCTCCTTGTGCTTGTGGTCGAACAGACCCAGGTCCACCTGGGCGATGCGCTGCATCGCCACGTGGCGGTACACCTCCGAGAGCAGGCCGATCTCCAGGCCCCAGTCGCAGGGGATCCGGAGGTTCATGGCCAGGTCGCTGGTGAAGGCGAACTCACCGGCGAGGGGATAGCGGAAGCCCTGCAGGTACCGGAGGAACGGACTGCGGCCCATCAGCTGCTCGAGGCACTCCAGCACGGGGGCCACGAACAGCCGCGTGGCCCGGCCGTGCAGCCGCCCCTCCTCCAGCGAGAGGCGGCTGTAGAAGGCCTTCACGTAGGCGACGCCGTGGGAGGGATCGAGCAGCGGCGTCAGCATCCGCACCGGATAGGCCGGCGAGAAGGTGCGGATGTCGGCATCGAAGAGGCCGATCACCTCGGCCTCCAGGCTCGCCACCCCGAGCCCCTGCCACACCGCCCAGCCCTTGCCCGGCGGACCGATCACGTCGAGCCCCTCCTTCTGCACCCCCGCCAGCAGCTCCCGCACGGCCGGACCGTTGGTCCACAGCACCTGAACGGGGAAGGGAAGCTCCTCGAAGAAGCTCCGGGCCTGCTCCACCTCGTCCCCGTC
Organism: uncultured Cyanobium sp.; assembly: GCA_964628165.1. Classification (GTDB taxonomy): domain Bacteria; phylum Cyanobacteriota; class Cyanobacteriia; order PCC-6307; family Cyanobiaceae; genus Cyanobium. The sequence continues at coordinate 7,854 of CAZVPB010000023.1, read as the reverse complement.
GGCGGCGGCGAGCGCCACCACCAGCCCGGCCAGGTCCGGCAGACCGGCCAGCACGTCGCGGATCAGGGCGAGGGCGGGCCGGGCGAACTCCTCGTAGAGGCAGGGGATGAGCAGCACCGTGCGGCGCTGCCGCAGGGAGGACCCGAAGGCGCGCAGCACCTCCGGCTCGAGGGGCCGGTATTCATGGATCGTGGTGATGGCGTCCTGGAGAAAGTCCATCGCGGAGGGTCCGGGGAATGGTGAGATCGACGACAGTCACCACGACCCGGGTGGATGTGGAGTTGTCGGCACCGGAGCGAATGTCCTTGGTGCGAGCCAGCAGCCGTGATGGCCTCGATCGGCTGCGGGAACTGCTGGAACGTCTGTATGGGTCGCATGGTGCGGTTCTCGCCGCGGAACTGATGTCGCATCCGCTGCAGTGTCAGCGGACCGGCAACCGGCCCTGGACCAGCGCCACCGCAGTGCTCATCACCTACGCCGACGGCGTGCAGGCCCCGGGGAGGCCCTCCCTGGCGGTGCTCCACGACCTGCTGGAGGGCCCCCTGGCCGGGATGTTCCCGGTGCTGCACGTGCTGCCCTTCCTGCGCTCCACCAGCGACGGCGGTTTCGCGATCCGCGATCACCAGCGGCTCGAGGACCGCTTCGGCGACTGGGGCGACCTGGCCCGGCTGGGATCCCGGCGCCTGCTGATGGCCGACCTGGTGCTCAACCACGTCTCCTCCGCCCACCGCTGGGTCCAGGAGTTCCGCCGCGGCGTGGCGCCGGGCCGCGACATGGTGCTCTGTCCCGGCGGCGACGACGGCTGGGAGGAGGTGGTGCGGCCCCGCAGCAGCGCCCTGTTCACGGAGGTGGACACGGTGGCGGGGCCCCGCCGCCTCTGGACCACCTTCGGCCCCGACCAGGTGGATCTGAACTGGCGCAACCCGGCCGTGCTGCGGGAGTTCGTGGGCCAGATGGACCGTCTGCTGGCCCACGGCGTGCGGTGGATCCGCCTCGATGCGGTGGGATTCCTCTGGAAGGAGCCCCACAGCCGCTGCATCCACCTGCCGCCCGTGCACGACCTGGTGCGGGTGCTGCGGCTGCTGCTGGAGAGCCGCGCCCCCACCGGGGTGCTGGTGAGCGAGACGAACGTGCCGGAGGAGGAGAACCTCTCCTATCTGCGGTCCGGGGACGAGGCCCAGCTCGCCTACAACTTCCCCCTGCCGCCGCTGCTGCTCGAGGCGATGATCAGCGGCCGGGGCGATCTGCTCAACCGCTGGCTGGCCCGCTGGCCGCGGCTGCCGGCGGGAACGGCCCTGCTCAACTTCGCCGCCTGCCACGACGGCGTCGGTCTGCGGCCCCTGGAGGGGCTGATGGAACCGGAGCGGATCGAGCTGCTGCTGCGGGCCTGCGCGGCCCGCGGCGGACTGATCAGCCATCGCCGCCGTCCGGACGGAACCGATGCGCCCTACGAGATCAACATCGCCTGGTGGAGCGCCATGGGGGGCGTGGGCCCGCTCGAGGATCCCCGCCAGCTCGAACGCTTCCTCTGCAGCCAGCTGCTGCTGCTGGCCCTGCCGGGGGTGCCCGCCTTCTACCTGCCGGCGGTGCTCGCCTCCGGCAACGACCACCGCGCCCAGGCCGCCAGCGGCCACCGCCGCGATCTGCACCGGGAGCGGTTCCCCATGGAGCGGCTGGAACGGCGCCTGGCCGACCCCGAGGATCCCGCCGTGAGGATCCTGGCGGAGCTGAGGCGGGCTCTGGCGGTGCGGGAACGGCTGGCGGCCCTGCACCCGGAAGCGCCGATGGAGTGCCTCAGCGCCGACCGTTCCGAGGTGGTCCTGCTGAAACGCGGCACCGGGACGGAGGCGGTGTGGACGGTGCACAACCTCACCGCCGAACGGGTGAACCTGCCCCTCCACCGGCTCGCCGAATCCGCCGGGGGCGGCAGGGAGGGCTGGCACGACCTGCTTTCCGGCCGGCCCCTGGCCGCCGGGGCCGCCTTTCTCGATCCCTACGCCGTGAAGTGGCTGCAGCCGCGGGCATGAGCGACAGCGGCTGGTGGGTGGTGACCGATCTGGACGGCACCCTGCTCGATGACCACTACGGCTGGGGCGCGGCCGCCCCGGTGCTGGAGCGTCTCCGCCGGCGGGGCATCCCGGTGATTCCCTGCACGAGCAAGACGGCGGAGGAGGTGCGCCGCTTCCGTCAGGCGGCGGGGCTGCGGGATCCGTTCATCGTGGAGAACGGCGGGGCCGTCCACGGCGAGGTCGACGGCCGGGAGTGGCGGCTGGTGCTGGGCTGCGACGCGGCGCGGCTGCGGCGCGAGCTGGCCGGGCTGGCGGATCGGCTGGGGCTGGGGTTGCGGCCCCTGGCGGCCTGTTCCCTCGACGAGGTGACCGCCCTCACCGGCCTCAGCGGCGAGGCGGCCGATCTGGCCCGCCGCCGGGAATGGAGCGTGCCCTTCCTGCTTGCGGAGCCCGCCCCCCCGGGCGCCTGGGAATCCCTGGAGGCCGCCGCCGCCGCCCGGGACCTCAAGCTGCTGCAGGGCAACCGCTTCGCCCACCTGATCGATGCCGCCACCGACAAGGGACTGGCCCTGGGGGCACTGCGCCGACGCTGCGGCAGTGCCTCCACCCGGGTGCTGGCGCTCGGGGATTCCCCCAACGACCGGGCCCTGCTCGAGGCGGCGGACGTGGCGGTGGTGGTGCCCGGGCCGGAGGGCCCCCATCCCCAGCTCCGCTCCGCCATCGCGAGCGGCCGCTACCGGCTCGCCCCTGCCCCCCACGGGCGCGGCTGGGGGGCCGCCGTGGCGGATCTGCTCCTGTAGGGCCACCGCGGCGGCCGGTCAGCCGGAAGGTCCGCCGCGCAGGTCCGCGTCCCCCACCACCGCCTCCTCGGTGCAGCCGAGCATCGCCTCGGGATGCCGGTAGCACTTGAACTCCAGCCAGTTGCCGGCCGGATCGATGAGAAAGAAGGTGTGGTGCTCCAGGGGGCCGCCGGCGAAGCGGCATTTCGGTTCCACGCCGAATCGCAGGCCTGCGGCACGGGCCCGGTCCAGCAGGGCCTGCCAGGCCTCCATCCGCTCGAACACCAGACCGAAATGGCGTGGATAGATGCCCCGCTGCTGCGGACCGAGGTCCGCCTCGGCCACCTTCTGGGCCACCAGCTGATGTCCGCCGAGCTCGAGGATCTGGGCATGCTCGCTGCCCCGGCCTGCGCTGCAGCCCAGTCCCTCCACATACCAGCGGCGGGTGGCCTCCAGATCGCCGGCGGGAATCGCGAGGTGGAACCAGGATCTCGACATTGGATCAGATTAGGCATGGCGGCTTGGGTGGCAAGGGGACAACTCCTGATCATGAGATCGCTTGTGAAGGCCCTGACAGAGGGGCGCATTTTGTGCTCTTCGCCACCCCTGGACCGGAGCATCCTGACCACCCTTGGCGCCACTGATTACGGCCACCTGATGCTCACCCCTTCCACCCGACTGCGGCTCCAGGAGATCATCGGACGCATCGCTGAATGCCGTCCGGTCTCCCTTTCCGAGCGGATCTTCGTGCAGAAGTTCGCCGATCGTGATCCCACCGTGTGGAGCTGGCTGCGCCGGGCCCGCCGGCGGCAGCAGAACGGAACACCGCGCCAGGGACTGGACCGGTTCCTCGATCAGATGGACCTGGGCGAGGTGGGCCCGGAGGGCGGGTTCGATCCGCGCCGCGACGACCTCGGCGACTGGTTCTCGGGGGCTCCGGCCTGGCTGCGGCGGAGCTGAGTGCCAATCGGTAGAAACGCTCACCCGCGGCGAACCGTCGTCCTCGACACGGAACGGGGGGAGGAGGGAATGGCTGGATGGGTGCAGCACTGCGCCCCTGCCCCGCCATGGAGTCTCTTTTCTGCAGTTATCGCAACACCTGCGATCGCATGGCCATCGTGCGGTGCTGCGGACCCCAGGGATTCCATCTCGAGCGGGTGGTGTTTCCCTTCGAGCTGCTCACCTTCCACTGCCCCCCCCAGACCGACGTGACGGTCTGGCGGCCCGGCGGCCCCCGGAGCGGGCCGGCGGAAACCTACGGCGCCGAGGAGCTGCAGCCCGAAGAGCCTGGGCCTCTGCGCCGGCCCGAGTGGCTGCCGGCGGTTCCCCACCGCACCGTGGGGGTCCGGGACAATGCCAGCGCCGTCTGCCTCAACCCGTTCTGACCGCGGCTCCGGCGGCCACCGGCACGATCGCCGGCTGGTCCGATCTGCCCCTCCACCTCCGCAGCTGGCCCGCCGCGGGGCAGCCCCGCTCGGTGGTGGCCCTCGTGCATGGCATCGGTGGCCATGGGGGTCTCTTCGAGGATCTGGCCCGCCAGCTCCGCCCCCGCGGCCACGAGGTCCATGCCCTCGACCTCCCGGGCCACGGCCTCTCGCCGGGCCAGCGGGGCTGGATCCCCTGCTGGGAGGCGTTCCGGGGATCGGTGCGGTCGTTCCTGTCGCAGCTGGGCGGCCGCGGCGGTGAGGCCTGCCCCACCTTTTTGCTGGGCCACAGCCTGGGGGGCACGATCGCCCTCGACCTGGCCCTCCGCGAACCGGCGCTCATGGCCGGGGTGATCGTGTCGAATCCTGCGGTGGGCGGCGCCCGGATCGCGCCGTGGCGGCTGCTGGCGGCCCGCGGGCTGTCGCGGCTCCACCCGCGGTTCTCGCTGCCCACCGGCATTCCCCTCGCCGCCTCCTGCCACGATCCGCAGGTTCTCGCCCGCTACGCCGCCGATCCCCTGCGTCACGGTGCCTGCACCGCCCGCCTCGCCACCGAGTACCTGGCCACCGCAGCGGCCATCCGCCGAGGAATCGGCGGCCTCACCGTGCCCCTGCTGATGCTGCAGAGCGGCGCCGATCCGGTCACCCCCGCCGCCGAATCCCGCCGTGTGTTCGAGGCGGCCGGCTCGGCCGACAAGACCTGGCGGCTCTATCCCCGCAGTCTCCACGAGCTCTTCGACGACCTGGAGCGGCAGGAGGTGATCGGGGATCTGGCGGCGTGGCTGGAACGCCATGCCGGTTGAGCACCTGCCGCGGCGGGCCCGGCCCGGCCTGCGGCCGCTGGAGCCGGCCTACCGGCCGCCGGTGCTGCACCTTCTGAACCTGGCGCTGCCCCTCCTGCTGCGCTTCCGCTTCTTCCGGTGGCTCCCGGCCGCCATCGGCAGGATCGAGGTGATCGACGGCGACACGCTCGCCCGTGAATGGGCCCGCTTCAGCGCCGGCGAGATCCGCCTGATCCTCGCCTTCCGCCACGCCGAGGTGGACGACCCCCTGCTGGGCCTGCACCTGCTGGCGCGGGACCTGCCCCGCCGTGCCCGAAGGCTGGGGCTGGCCCTGCCTCGGCCGCTGCGGGTCCATTTCCTCTTCGACCGGGGAATGCCCCTCTGGGGTGGCCGGGCCCTCGGCTGGGTGCTGACGCGTCTCGGGGGCCTCTCGGTCCACCGCGGCCGCCATCCCGACCGGCACGCCCTGCGGCTCACCCGGGATCTGCTGCGCGGCGGCCCCGCCCCCTTCGCGATGGCGCCGGAGGGGGCCACCAACGGCCTGGGGGAGCGGATCGGGCCGCTGGAATCGGGCGTGGCGCGCCTCGCGGTGGACTGCGCGGAGGACCTGGCCCGGCAGGGCCGGCCCGAGCAGGTGGTGATCGTGCCCGTGGCGGTGCAGTACACCTACGCCCGCGCCGATTGGGGCCGGCTGGCCCGGCTGCTGGCGGGGCTGGAAGGGCAGCTGGGACTACCGGAGGGGCCCGACGGGGAGCCCTGGCCGCGGCTGCGCAGGCTCGGGGGAGCCCTGCTCGGCGAACTGGAGAGCTTCCTGGACCTCGAGGCGGAGGCCGCCCCTGCGCCGGAGCAGCGGATCGAGCGGGTGCGGCAGGCGCTGCTGCGGCAGGCGGAGAGCCGCCTGGCGATCACGCCCCGGGGCAAAACGGCGGAGGCCCGCTGCCGCGACCTGGAGGAAGCGGCATGGCGGCGCATCTACCGCGACGACCTGCAGGAGGGCGCCAGCCTGCCGCCGCTGCGCCGGCGCCTGGCGGACTGGACCGCCCACGAGGCCGCCCTGGCCGAGCTGCGGATGCGCCTGGTGGAGTGCTTCGTGGCCGTGTCCTGCGACTACGTGCCGCAGCGCCCCAGCTTCGAACGCCACATGGAGCTCACCCTGCTGCTGCACGACGCCGCGGCCCGTCTGCGGGGCGACCGGTATCCCGCCCGGCCCCGGCTGGGGGTCCGTCATGCCAGGGTCACGGTGGGCGCGCCCCTGCCGGTGAGCCTCCGGCTGGCGGAACACCAGGAGGCCGAGACGGCTCCCCGGCGCCGGCAGCGCGATCTCACCTCCTCTCTGCTCGCCGACATCCGCCGTGCCTTCGAGCAGGCCCTGATCTGATCCCCCATGCCCACCGCGCCGCTGCCCACCGCCCTGGTGTGCGACCCCGCCTACCGGGAGCACCGCACCGGCACCTGGCATCCGGAGCGGCCCGCCCGCGTCGATGCGGTGATCCAGGGACTGCACCGCGCCGGGCTGCTGGAGCGCTGCCGGCCGCTGGCGCCCCGGCCTGCCCTCGAGGAGGACCTGCTGCGCTGCCACAGCCGCACCTACCTGGGGCGGGTCCGCCAGGACGAGACCGCCGGGCGGGGGGAGCTGTCCACCGGTGACACGGCCATCGGCCCGGGCTCGGAGCGGGTGGCCCGCCTCGCCGCCGGCGGCCTGCTGGTGGCGGCGGACGCCGTGATGAGCGGCGAGGCCCGGAACGCCTTCGCGGTGGTGCGCCCCCCCGGCCACCACGCCGGCCGGGAGCGGGGGATGGGGTTCTGCATCTACAACAACGTGGCGATCGCGGCCCGCTACCTGCAGGCGGCCCATGGCCTGGAGAGGGTGCTGATCGTCGACTGGGACGTGCACCACGGCAACGGCACCCAGGAGATCTTCTGGAGCGATCCCTCCGTGCTCTTCTTCAGCACCCACCAGAGCCCCTACTACCCCGGCACCGGCGCCGTGGAGGAACGGGGCGGGGGGGCCGGCGCCGGCTTCACCCTCAACCGGCCCTTCCCCGCCGGCACCACCGGCGCCGAGATCCTCGCCGCCTGGCGGGACACGCTGCTGCCGGCCGCCGAGACCTTCGCGCCGGAGGCCGTGCTCGTGTCGGCCGGGTTCGACTCGCGCCACGGCGATCCCCTCGGCGACTTCCACCTCGCCGACGAGGACTTCGCCGCGCTGACGCGGCTGGTGATGGGGATCGCCGACCGGCACGCCGGCGGCCGGCTGCTCTCCACCCTGGAGGGGGGCTATGGGCTCGAGGGCCTGGCGGCGGCGGCCGCCGCCCATGTGGGGGCGCTGCTCAGCGGCTGAGGGCCCGCCACCAGCGGGGCACCACCTCCGGGCTGCCGTACCAGGTGGATCCGAACGCACCGCCATGGGCCACCCCCGGCAGCACAACCGTCTCGGAGCCCTCCAGCAGGGCCGCGCTCACCGGCACGAGGCCGTCGCCCCGGTCGTTCTCATCGCCGGTGCTGTTGCGGTAGGCCGGCGGCGCCAGGCGCCGGGCCAGGTCCGTGGCGCCCGAAGCCGCATCGGCCAGATCGAGATCCCCCGCCACCGAGAGGTAGCGGACCGGATGGCCGCCGTGCCGGCCGGGATGGCCCGCCCCGAAGAAGGTCCCGGGCAGACGGTGCTCCACCATCCGCCGCAGCGCCGTGGCCCTGAGGGCGGTGTGGGGACTGCCCAGCATCACCAGGGTGTCGGCCCAGCGGCGGCCGCCGTAGCGACGGCCCTGGAAGGGCCGGTCGTCGAGGAAGAGCCGCAGCATGATGCCGCCGGAGCTGTGGCCCACCAGGGTGATGCGGCCGGTGGGCGACGCCGCGGCCAGCG
>CAZVPB010000022.1:0-18527 GCA_964628165.1 uncultured Cyanobium sp. | reverse complement strand
ACGCCCGCCGCTCCGCCCCCGGGATCCCCTGCCAGCCGGTGTGGGTGGCCCACAGTGCCCAGATCGCCATCGCCCGCAGGTAGTGGCAGGCCCGGAACGTGCCTGCGGCGGTGATCGCCTCGGGGGTGCGGAACTGCAGTCCACCGCCGTAGATCTGATCCACCACCGCGGAGCAGATCGCCGTCGCCGTCGCCCCCTCGCCCATGAGGCGGTAGTAGGCCGCCAGCCCGAAGTTGATGCCCGTCCACACCTCGAGCGGATGGGTGCCCTCGGGATCGAGGGGCGTGCCGTCGCGCCGCAGGCCGTTGGCCACCCCGAGGCGTCCCCCCTCGAAGCGCTCGAAGCAGGCCTCCCGCACCGCCGCGAGGCTGGAGAGGGCCCGCTCGTCGGCCACCACCGGGGGCAGATCAAGCAGGCGGGCGTAGAAGTCGCCGCAGAGCTGGTCCGCCATCACCACCGGCGTGCCGCTCTCGGCGTCGATGCGGTAGTACTCGCCATTCCACAGCAGCCGGTCGAAGTTGGACCGCGCCGCCTCAAGCCAGCCGCCGAATTCCCGCTGCTCCGCGGCGGTGTCCAGCCCCACCTCCAGCTGAAGCCTCTGGGCCATCGCCAGGGCCGCCTCCAGGGCGGCGATCCAGAGGGCGCCGCAGTAGGCGCTCACCCCCTTCAACGGCCAGTCGTCGAAGGTCTGATCCGGCGCGCCGCCGTTGTCGGGCAGGCCGTCGTCGTTGGCATCGAAGCCCTTCAGATACCGCAGCGCCTGCACCGCGGCCGGCCAGCAGTCCGCCAGGAAGCAGAAGTCCTCGCCGCCGGGAGCGCGCAGGAAGGTGCGCCACACCTGCAGGACGAAGTCACTGGCCAGGTCCTTCCACAGATTGCAGTCCTGGTAGGCGGTGTAGTTGGTGGCGTCGAACGGACGCTCGTTCGGGGCACCGAGATCGTGGGGCGTGGCCCCCGCCACCTTCCGCGGCGCCTCGACGCGGCCGCGGCCCTGGGTGAAGTACCAGCCGATCGGACGGGGGGTGGGATCGGCGGCGGGGATGGCGCGGGCGAAGCTGCGCAGCACCGCCTTGTCGAGCTCCGGCCAGAGCTGCAGGAGGGCGAAGGAGCCGTACAGCCGCACGTCGAGACTCTCGTACCAGGCGTAGTCGAGACACTCGAGAACGCCGAACCGGCCCACCGGATCCGCCGGTGTGGCGGCGGTCCAGAGGCTGCCGCCGCTGGCCAGGTCGTAGAGCTCGTTGAGCAGGGCCATGCGCAGCGGCTCCGGCAGATCGTTCCGCTCCAGCACCGGCCGCTGCCAGGTGTCGATCGCCTCGCGCCACTGGCGCCACTCGCTCAGACCCGCGAGGGCGATGGCCGCGGCGCTGTCGCCGCCGCCGCCGAAGAAGTCGGTGTAGCGGCGCAGGGCCCGGCTGCCGCGGCCGAAGGCGGTGACCGGCAGATCCCAGGCGATCACCACCGGAAGCTCGAGACTGGCGCCGGGCTCCAGCCGGAACCGGACCGCCAGGGCGGCGCTGGCGGGGTCGTCGTCACCGCTGATGCGGTCGTCCTGGCGGTCCGGGAGGGTGCCGTCCGCTGAAAAGGGAGTCCACACCTCGGCCCCGTCCCCCGCCGGATTCCAGCGGGCGCAGCGGAAGATCTCCACCTCCCCGGCGCCCGCCTCCGCCAGGGCCGCAGGATCGGGCACCGCCAGACACCACTGGCCCTCCCCCTCCGCGACCGGGGTCGAACGCTCCCCCTCCAGCAGCAGCCCGCGCAGGCCCGGGGCATCGATCCAGCGGTTGCGCTGGCCGCGGCTGCGGCCGATGGCCGGGGCGTAGTGGTGCTCGGGGCTGCCGTCGTCGCGGAAGTGGACGGTGGCGGCGGCGTCGGTGTTGGTGAACCAGCCGCAGGTGTTCCGCCAGCTGAGCAGCAGGGAGAGGGTGAGCGGGCTGGAGGTGGGGTTGCGGAACGTCCAGCGGAACACCGCCAGCGGGTAGGCGCTGTGCCGGTAGTCCCCCGGCAGGATCGGGCTGAAGGACTCGCAGCCCACCTCGGCGCGGAAGACGTCGTCGTAGTGGAACCAGCAGAGCGGGTAGCGGGCGGCCACCGAACCGGTGGACCGTTCCGGAGTGCTGGCGGGGAACCAGTCCCAGGCCTGCAGGGGAACCCCCGCGTCGGGGCGGGAATCGTCCCGCTGCGGTGCCACCGCCAGGGCACGGGCGCGGCGGTCGCCGCCCTGCTCCTCGAAGAGGGCGAACTGGCAGTCGGGCAGCACGCCGAACCAGTGCTCGCCGCCGTCGAGATGCCAGAGGTTGAAACTGCCGTCCGGGGCACGGGCGATGCAGCCCGCCCCGAATCCCCCCAGGGGCATGCCGTGGTTGGGGCCGTCGTCGAGGTTGCTGGCGTAGCGGACCCGGTAGGGCTTCTCCCAGCCCAGGCCGAAGGGCCGCTGCCAGCTCGCCGGCGGAGCGGGACGGCGACGGTGACCACCACCCCGGCGGCTTCTCAGCGCGGCAAGGCCGAAGGGGGTCATCGTGGCCGGAAGGGAGGACTCAGCATGTCAGATCCCTGCGCTCACGGCCCGTCCGGCAGATCCCGGCTCCCCACCTCCTGATCGATCAGGGCGTCGATCGTCACCGCCGAACGCACCAGGGCCTGGTAGCGGCGCACCAGGCGGCGGTTGCGCTCGAGCCAGCCGCCGGTGTCGGCGGGTGCGCCGGTGCCTCCGCCGGAGAGACTCTCCCCCTCCATCAGCTCCAGCTCGCCGCGGCCGGAGAGGAGGGCCACGACCAGTTCATGGATGCGCTGGCGGCGATCGGCCATGGTCTCAGCTGACCTTCCATCACGGCACGGGCAGGCATCATGGCCAGCAGTGGCCCCTCCCCCGCTGCCGGCTCCGGTCTGGATCGACGTGCTGGGCACCGATGCCGCCGGCGTGGGTGAACTCGCTCCGGCGGCCAGGAGCCTGCTGGAGAGAGCCGAACTGGTGGCGGCGCCGAGCCGGCTCCTGGAGGGGGTGCGGCAGGCCCTCCGGGACCGGACGGCGCCACCCCGGCTCATCGCCAGTGACGATCCCGCACGGCTCATCGTCCAGCTGCGGGAGGCCCTGGCGGCGGGGAAGTCCTCCGTGGTGCTCGCCAGCGGCGATCCCCTCTGGTTCGGCATCGGGCGCCGGCTGCTGGAGGAGCTTCCCGCCCCGGTCCTGCGCTTCCACCCGGCCCCCACCTCCCTCCAGCTGGCCTTCGCCCGCATCGGCCGCCCCTGGCAGGACGCCCGCTGGATCAGCCTGCATGGCCGCGAGCCGGAACCCCTGGCGGCGATGCTGCAGAAGCGCCCCACGGCCCTGGCGGTGCTCACCGATCCGGGCCGGGGCGGCGCCGAGGCGGTACGGCGGATCCTGGCGGCGTCGGGGCTGGAGGCCGCCTACGACTTCTGGCTGTGCGAGGGCCTGGGCGGCCCGGCCGAGCGGGTGGGGCGGCTGGAGCCGGACCAGCCCCTGCCGGAACCGCTGGACCCGCTCCACCTGGTGGTGCTGCTGGCCCGGCCGGCGCCGCCGGCCACCCCCGCGGACCTGCCCCTCTTCGGCCTGGAGGACGGCCTGTGGCTGCAGCATCCCGACCGTCCCGGCCTGATGACCAAGCGGGAGGTGCGGGTTCAGCTGCTGGCCGATCTGGATCTGCCCGCCGGCGGAGTGCTCTGGGACATCGGCGCCGGGGTGGGGTCGGTGGGCCTCGAGGCCCTGCGGCTGCGGCCCGGCCTGGCCCTCTGGGCGGTGGAGCGCCGCAGCGGCGGCGCGGCCCTGATCGGCGCGAACGCGGCTCGGCTGGGGGTGAGCCCCGCCGGCGTGGTGGAGGGCGAGGCACCGGCGGCGCTGAGCACCCTGCCGGATCCCGACCGGGTGCTCCTGGGCGGCGGCGGTGCCGCCCGCGAAGGGTTGCTCGAGGCGGTGCTCGAAAGGCTGCGGCCAGGGGGGGTGGTGGTGATCCCCCTGGCGACCCTGGAGCCGGCGGGGCCCCTGCGGCGGCAGCTCGAGGACGCCGGCCTGCGGGTGGGCATCAGCCAGCACCAGAGCTGGCGGGGGGCGCCCCTGGCGGACGGCACCCGCCTGGCGCCGCTCAATCCGGTGCTGGTGGTGAGGGGCCGCCGGGTCTGAGCGGCTCGATCCGCACCGGCGTGCCCACCTCGATGCCGAGCGCGGCGGCGCGGCCGGCGCCGAGCTCCAGCACGCCCTCCACCGGCACTCCGGGGCCGTAGCTCGGACAGGGCAACCGCGGGCAGGGCGGCACCCTCGCCTCGATCGCCACCACCCTGCCCTGGCGCACGAAGAGCATGTCGAGGGGAGCCGGTGTGCGGTGCATCCAGAACCGGGCCGGCGCGGGCGGCGTGAAGGCGAACCACATGCCCCGCATCGGCGGCAGTGGCGGCCGCAGCTGCAGCCCCCAGGCGAACTGCTGAGGACCGCGCGGTTCCTCGAGTTCGAGGCAGCCATGGTCCGGCAGGCACCAGCGGGCCGTAACGGGCAGGAACTGGGGCGGCCCGGCGGTCCGCCCTTCCCCCGGCGGCCGTTCGCCGCCCTCCCCCGCGCAGGCCGCCGGCAGCACGGCCAGCAGCGTGGCCAGGACGGTGGCTGCGGGGGGGAGCCTCATCGGGACGGGGCCCCATCGCCGGGTCGGGGAGGCGCCTCCGCCAGGCAGTAGCCGCGGCCCCGCACGGTGTGGAGCAGCCGCCGTTCGCCACCGGCCTCCAGCTTGCGGCGCAGGTAGCGCACGTACACCTCGATCACGTTGCTGGCGCCCTCGCCGCGCTCCGGCCAGATCTCGCGGAGGATCGTGTCGCGGCTCACCACCTCCCCCTGGTGCCGCAGCAGCAGCTGCAGCAGCTCGGTCTCCCGGCCGGTGAGCGCCAGCAGCCGACCACCCCGGCGGGCCGTCTGGCGCTCGGGCAACAGCACCAGATCCGCCAGGGTCAGAGGAGGGGCGGGGACCGGCGGGGGCGGCCGGTGGCTCAACTGCAGCCGCAGCCGCATCAGCAGGTCGCTGGGGCCGTGATCGGTCAGCCAGAAATCATCGGCTCCGCAGGAGAGGCAGCGCTCGCGCCCCTCCACCGTGTCGCCACGCACCCCGAGCAACAGCGGCACGGCGCCGTGCCGCTGCCGCAGGAGCGGGATGGCCCTCTCCTGGTCCGGAGCGATCACCACCGCATCCACCCCGCCGTCACGATCCCCGCCGCAGTGGGGGGAGTAGCCGGAGACAAGCAGACGGGGAGCGAGGGCCTCGGCCTCGGCGCCCACCAGAAGCACCGCCGGGCCGCTCACGCCTCCGGTCCCGCCCCGCAGGGATCGGGCTTGGCCACGTGGGGCAGCCCCCAGCCGAGCTTGTTGCGCAGCACCTGGAAGAACTCGTGGTCGTTGAGCCGCACGAAGCGCACCGGATGGTCGCTGCGCCGGATCAGCACCCGGTCCTCCGGCCAGATGTAGCAGCCGGCGCTGCCGTCCACCACCATCATCAGCCGTTCCGGGGTCGCGGGGAAGACCGTCACCGGCTCGCTGTCGCTGAAGACCAGGGCACGCGAGGCGAGCGAGTGGGGAGCGATCGGAGTGAGCTGCAGCACCGGACAGTCGGGGGTGATCACCGGTCCGCCGGCGCTGAGGGCGTAGGCCGTGGACCCGGTGGGGGAGGAGAGGATCACCCCGTCGGCGGCGATGTCGACGGGGGCATGGCGGCCGATGGCGATCTCGAAGTGGCACATGCTGGTGAGGGGCTCGCGGTGGAGGGCCATCTCGTTGAGGCAGAGCACCTCCCAGCGCCGCTGCTCGCCCCGCATCACGCTCACCACCAGCATGGTGCGTTCCTCCACGCTCCAGTTTCCGGCGACGACGCGGGTGAGCACCTCCTCGAGATCGCGCAGGTAGGCCTCGGCGAGGAAGCCGAGGTGGCCGGTGTTGATGGTGAGGATCGGCACGCCGATGGGGGCGGTCTGGCGGGCCGCCGAGAGCACGGTGCCGTCACCCCCCAGCACCAGCGCCAGCGGCATGGAGGCGTCGAAGTCGGACGGCACGCAGGCGCTGAACCCCTTGGCGCGGAGATGCTGGTCGGGGTTGGCGAAGCCCACCACCCCGCCGGAGCTGCTCACCCGCACCACCTCGAGACCGGCGGCGGCCAGGCGCTGTTGGATGGTGTCGGCGGTGGCCAGGGCGAGCGGCTTGCCGTCGTTCACGATCAGTCCGACCCGGGCCACTGATCGCGACCTCAGAACTGCTCGAGGAAACGCAGGTCGCTGCCGAACAGACGCCGGATGTCGTCGATCCCGTGGCGCACCATGCAGAAACGTTCGACGCCGAGGCCGGCGGCGAAGCCGCTCCAGCGCTCAGGGTCGATCCCCAGTCCCTCGAGAACGGCGGGATCGACCATGCCGCAGCCCATCACCTCCAGCCAGCGGCCTCTCCACTGCACGTCGACCTCGGCGGAAGGCTCCGTGAAGGGAAAGTAACTGGCCCGGAACCGCACCGGCAGGTCGCCGAAGAAGCGGCGCAGGAAGGCCGTCACCGTCCCCCGCAGATGCCCGAAGTCGAGACCCTCGTCGAGGGCCAGCACCTCCACCTGGTGAAAGACCGGCGAATGGGTCGCATCCACCGCGTCACGCCGGTAGACCCGGCCGGGCGCCACCACCCGCACCGGCGGCGGGTTCTTCTCGAGGAAGCGGATCTGCACCGGCGAGGTGTGGGTGCGCAGGAGCCGGTCCCCCTCCAGGTAGAAGGTGTCCTGCATGTCGCGGGCAGGGTGGTGCGGCGGGATGTTGAGGGCGGTGAAGTTGTAGTGGTCGGTCTCGATCTCGGGGCCCTCGGAGACGCGGTAGCCGAGGCCGGCGAAGATGTCGACGATCTCCTCGACCGTGGCGATGAGCGGATGGCGGTGGCCGGGCGGCACGTAGCTGGCCGGAGCCGTCACGTCGATCCGCTCCTGCTCCAGCCGCCGGCTCAGGGCCTGGTCCTTCACCGCGGCGCGCCGCTCGGCCAGCAGGCGCTGCAGCTGCTCCTTGAGGAGATTGGCCCGCTGCCCCAGCACCGGCCGGTCGCTGCCGTCGAGCCGGCCCATGGCGGCGAGCACGGCGGAGAGGCGCCCCTTGCGGCCCAGGAGGCTCACCCGCAGGCGTTCCAGTTCGTTCTCGTCATCGGCGGCCTCGATCGCCGACGCCGCCTCCGCCTCGATGCCGGCGAGCTGATCGGTGAGCTGCTGCAGGCTGAGGGTGGCGCTCACGGCACGGCGGGAAGGAGGGAGGCGAGGCGCTGACTGTAGTCAGCCGGGATGGTGCGCCAGACGGCCGGGAAGGGGCGCCCGGCACGACTACCTTGCCCGCAGCGGGTTCCCTCCTTCGACGCGATGCCCCCCGCCCAGCTGCGATGACTCCCCTCCGGATCCTGATCAGCAACGACGACGGTGTCTTCGCCGACGGGATCCAGACCCTCGCCGGCGCCGCCGCCGCCGCCGGCCACCGGGTCACGGTGGTGTGTCCCGACCAGGAGCGCTCCGCCACGGGCCACGGCCTCACCATCCACACCCCGCTGCGGGCCGAACGGGCCGACGAACTGTTCGCCCCCGGCGTGACCGCCTGGGCCTGCAGCGGCACCCCCTCCGACTGCGTCAAGCTCGCCCTCTTCCGGCTCATGGAGGAGCCTCCCCAGCTGGTGCTCTCGGGGATCAACCACGGCCCCAACCTCGGCACCGACGTGCTCTACTCCGGCACGGTCTCGGCGGCGATGGAAGCCACGATCGAGGGCTTCCCCGCCCTGGCCGTGAGCTGCGCCGACTTCCAGTGGCGCCAGTTCGGGCCCTCCGCCGCGGTGGCGCTGCGGGTGGCCGAATCGATGCTGGCCTCCGGCTGGCCGGAGGGGCTGCTGCTCAATCTCAACGTGCCCGCCCGGCCGGCGGCCGCGATCGGTCCGGTGCGCTGGTGCCGGGCGGCGGTGCGCCGCTACGTCGACCAGTTCGAGCGCCGCGTCGACCCCCGCGGACGCACCTATTACTGGCTGGCGGGCGAGGTGGTCAATGACCGCGACTCCGCCGTGACCGGTCCGGACAGCTGGCCCACCGACGTCGACTGGATCCACGAGGGGGGAGCCTCGCTGACCCCCCTGCAGCCGGAGCTGTTCTGGCGGGGCGATGCGGCCGCCCTGCCGCTCACGCCCTGCGATGGACCCGCTGCAGCAGCCACAGGCTGATGACCAGACCGATGAGATGGGCGAAGAGAACCTGCGTGTTGCTCAACACGGAGAGCATCTCGATCGAGGTGATCGGATAGGTGCTGATCGGTCCCCGCGCCCCGGGCACGGCCATCGGACCGAACAGGCCCGGCGCCTGCATCGAGGCCTGCATGAAGAGGCTGCCGGCGAGGGTCTGATATCCAATCGAGGCCAGGGTCAGCCCCACCAGGTCGCCCAGCAGGCCGCGCTTGATCAGCCGCGAGGTCTCGCCGCGGCTGGGACGCACCGGACGGCTGAGGGCACGGCCGTTGCGCACCACCAGCCAGCCCTGCCAGAGGCTCCAGAGCAGCACCAGGAAGGCCAGGGTGGTGAGGGAGAGGCCGGGCCCCAGGCCGATCGCCCTCTGGGTGTCGGCCGCCACCCTCCCGCCGATGCTGTTGAACAGGAGCACCCCCACCACCACCACCGCCAGGGCGGCCTGGGCCCAGAAGCGGATCCAGCCGAGGCGGCGCAGGGCGGCACCGACACGCTGCACCTCGAGCTGATCGGCCATCACGGTTCGCGCCAACGCTCCAAACTTGCCATGGGAAGATCGCCGCTCCCCGCTGATCGCCCCCCGGGAACGATGCCGAGGTGATCCCTCTCCTGACTCCCCACCAGGCGCAGCGGCCCACCGCGATCGCCCTGGGCAGCTTCGACGGATTGCACAGGGGCCACCGGCGCGTGATCGCGGCAGTGAGCCGCGCCGAGGAGGGGGTTCCCTCGGTGGTGAGCTTCTGGCCCCACCCCCGCGAGGTGCTCTTCGGCGAGACACGCCTCCGCCTCGACCTGCCGCGCGAGAAGCTCGCCCTGCTGGAGCCCCTCGGGATCCGCCAGCTGGTGCTGGTGCCCTTCACCCGTGAACTCGCCCTCCTCTCCCCTGCGGAGTTCGTCGCCCGGGTGCTGGTGGAGGGGCTCGACAGCCGGCGGATCGCGGTGGGGCGCAACTTCCGCTTCGGCGCGGGGCGCAGCGGCGACGCCGACGAGCTGGCGCGGCTCGGTGCCGCCCACGGCATCGACGTGATCGTCTGCCCGACCCTGGCGGACGGGGAGGGACGCCTGAGCAGCAGCAGAATCCGCGCCGCCCTGGCGGCGGGCAGGATCGAGGAGGCCCGCCATCTGCTGGGGCGGCCCTACCGCTTCAGCGGCCGGGTGGTGCGGGGCCGCGGGCTGGGAAGCCGGCTGGGCTGGCCCACCGCCAACCTGCGGGTGGACGGCCGCAAGTTCCTGCCGATGGAGGGTGTGTACGCCGCCTGGGTGCGCTGCGGCGACGAACCCGGCACCGGCGGCGGAGAGCCGCTGCCGGCCGTGATGAATCTCGGCCCCCAGCCCACCATCGACCCCGATTCCCCCTCGGCGGTGGAGGTCCACCTTCTGGAGGGCGGCGGCGACCTGCTGGGCCGCTGGCTCAGCGTGGAACCCCGTCATCTGCTCCGCCGCCAGCAGCGCTTCGGGAGCACCACGGAGCTGGCCCGCCAGATCGGCGAGGATGCCCGCCTGGCGGAGGGACTGCTGCGGGTGGAAGCGGCAGGCGACGCCCCCGCGGTGGACTGAGGCTCCGCGGCGGCCGCCGGTGCCGGTTCTGCGGCAGCCTGGGAGCGCATCCTCCCCGGCGCCTCCCGTGCCCGTCTCCGCGCCGATTCCCCGGCTCCTCGATGCCAACCTCGACCGGGCCCGCGAGGGCCTCCGGGTGATCGAGGACTGGGCCCGCTTCGCGCTGGAACGTCCCGACCTGGTGGCCCGCACCAAGGATCTGCGGCTGCGGCTGGGACGTCTGCACCGGGACGACCTCAAGCTGGCCCGCGACACCGCCGCCGATCCGGCCACCGGCATGGGCCATCCCGCCCAGACCGAGCGGATCGAGCCCGCCGCCGTGGTGGCGGCCAATGCCGGCCGTGTCCAGGAGGCGCTGCGGGTGCTGGAGGAGTTCGGCCGCCTCGGGGAGCCCGGCCTGGCGGCCGAGGCCGCCTCCTGCCGCTATGCCCTCTACGACCTCGAGGTGGACCTGCTGCGGGCCGGCGGCAGCGGTGGCGGGCGGCGCGAGGTGCTGCGGGGCTGCCGGCTGTACCTCATCACCAGTCCGGTGCCGGAACTGGAGAGGGTGGTGGCCGGCGCCCTGGAGGCCGGGGTGCGGATCGTCCAGTACCGGGCCAAGACAGGGGAGACGGGCGGGGCGGCCCCGCAGGACGACCGCGGGCGGCTCGCCCAGGCCCAGGGGCTGAGGGACCTGTGCCGCCGCCACGGCGCCCTGTTCGTGGTGAACGACCGCGTGGATCTGGCCCTGGCGGTGGATGCGGACGGGGTGCACCTCGGCCAGGGGGACCTCACCCCCGCGGTGGCCCGCCGGCTGCTGGGGCCCGACCGCCTGATCGGCCGCAGCACCCACCGCATCGAACAGCTGCGGCAGGCCGTGGCCGAGGGCTGCGACTACGTGGGGGTCGGGCCGGTGCGCGCCACCCCCACCAAGCCCGGTCGCGAGCCGGTGGGGCTGGAGTACGTGAGCGCCGCGGCGGCGGAATCCCCCATCCCCTTCTTCGCCATCGGCGGCATCGATGCCGAGGCGGTGGCGGCCGTGCGCCGGGCAGGCGGTGAGCGGGTGGCGGTGGTGCGGGCGGTCACCGGCGCCGCCGATCCGGCCGCGGCCACCAGGGAACTGCTGGCGCGGCTGGAGGCGGAAACGCCATGAGCGGGGACCCGGTTGGGGACATGGTCCGGATCCAGGTGAACGGCGAAGCCCGCACCTGCGCCGCGGGTCTCCACCTCGAGGCGGTGCTGGCCGAACTGGGTTACCAGCCCCGCCTGGTGGTGGTGGAGTTCAACGGCGAGATCCTGCCGCGGCGTCTCTGGCCGGCTCAGCAGGTGCAGGAATCCGACGTGCTGGAGGTGGTCACCATCGTCGGAGGCGGTTCCTAGATTCTTCGGGACCTGCCACTCCCTGCCCATGGGCCCCCGGATGCTGCGCCGCCTGCTCAGCCTCATGGTGGTGCCGGTGCTCGTCGTCGGACTGCTGATCACCGCTCCCCAGCCCTCCTGGGCCGCCCGGGGCGGCAGGATCGGCGGCGGCAGCTTCCGCTCCGCCCCCAGCCTCCCCCGCAGCGGCGGTGGCTACCGGGGGGGTGGCTACGGCGGCGGCGTCTATGGCGGCGGCGGGTTCGGCTTCCCCTTCATCATCCCGTTCTTCGGGTTCGGCGGCGGCGGCCTGCTCGGCTTCCTGGTGATCATGGCGGTGGCCGGTGTCCTCATCAACGCCCTCCGGGGAGCCGGCTCCGGGTCCCTGCCCGCCGGCGGCGGCACCTACGCACCGGTCCGTGAGGGGCCCGTCTCCATCGCCCAGGTGCAGGTGGGGCTGCTCGCCTCCGCCCGCGATCTCCAGAGCGATCTGCGACGTCTTGCCGGCAGCGCCGACACCACCTCTCCCGCCGGCCTGCAGAGCGTTCTGCAGGAAACCACCCTGGCGCTGCTGCGCCATCCGGACCTGTGGGTCTACGCCAATGCCGAGGTGGGCGAGGTGCCGTTCGTCAGCGCCGAGAGCACCTTCAACCGCCTCTCGATGCAGGAGCGCAGCAAGCTCCTCAGCGAGATCACCGTCAACGTCGCAGGACGCACCAGCTCCGCCCCTTCCGGAGGGGTGGCCGCCGGAGCCAGCGACGCCACCAGCGATTACATCGCCGTGACCCTTCTGGTGGCCACCCGCCGTCGCCTGGCGATCCATGGTGCCGGCAGCGCCGAGCAGCTGCGCACCACCCTGCAGCAGCTCGGAGCGGTGGGCAGCGACGATCTCCTCGCCCTCGAGGTGATCTGGCAGCCGGAGGGGGCCGGCGAGGTGCTCAGCAGCGAGGAGCTGATCACCGCCTACCCCCAGCTCCAGCATCTCTGACGCCGGTGGCGGAAGACGACCCGCCCCGCAGGATGCGCAGGGCCGCCATCGCGGCGCCGTAGCCATTGCCGATGTTCACCACGGTGAGCCCGGGGGCGCAGCTGGAGAGCATCCCGTGGAGGGCCGCCGTGCCCCCGGCGCTCACGCCGTAGCCCACCGCCACCGGCACCCCGATCACCGGCTGGGGAATCAGGCCCGCCACCACGGTGGGCAGGGCTCCTTCCATGCCGGCGCAGGCGATCACCACATCCACCCGGCGCAGGGCTTCCAGCTGATCCAGCAGCCTGTGCAGTCCGGCCACCCCCACATCCAGGATCAGGTCGCTGGCCACGCCGTGGCAGGCCAGGGCCAGCCGCGCCTCCTCGGCCACGCTGCGGTCACTGCTGCCGCCGCTCAGCACCGCCACCCTTCCGAAACGCGCATCACTGGCGGGGGGCTCCGGGGCGACCAGGGCACGGGCCTCGGCGACGTAGCGAGGGGACGGCACGGCGGCGGCCTGGTCCTGCTCCAGCAGGCGCGCCACCGTCCGGGCCTTGGACCGACCGACCCGGGTCACCAGGGCCTGTTCGCCGGCGGCCGCCAGTTCCCGCAGGATCGCGGCGATCTGCCGGGCGGTCTTGTGCTCGCCCCATACCGCCTCGACCATGCCGAGCCGCTGGCGACGGGCCAGGTCGAGCCGTGCCTCCCTGGTCACGCCGTTCCGGGGCAGTCCGTCCGCGCCAGGGGCAGCAGTTCGCCGCTGTGGAGCAGCGGGAAAGGGGACGGGGCGTCGGAGTGGAGCAGATCCCGGGCGATCCGCTCGAAGCGCTCCTGCACCGCATCGATCTCCGCCTGCGGGATCGTCTTCCAGGCCTGACGGGTTCGCCAGCGGATCAGCAACACCCCCTCCTGCCGTTCGGGATCCCAGAGCAGCTCGCGGCCCATGAACCCCGGCCGGCCCAGCAGCCAGGGTTCCCAGCTGAGGCGTTCCGCCTCGAGCCAGGCGGCCCGGGCGGCGGCGGGCACCTTCAGGCGCAGATGCTCCACCACCTCTGGCTGGGGGGTGGAGCCGGGATCCACGGCGTGGGCGGGGCTGGCCACCAGGAGAAGCACCAGGCAGACGCTGGCGACGAGGGTAGGCAGCCCGCCCCTCACGCCGCCCCGCCCCGTTCCAGCAGGGCCACGGCGTGGCAGGCGATGCCCTCCTCGCGGCCGGCCGGACCCAGCCGTTCGTTGGTGGTGGCCTTCACCCCCACCCGATCGGGTTCCACCCCCAGCCTTGCGGCGATGGCGTTCCGCATCGCCTCGATATGGGGACCGAGCCGGGGACGTTCGGCCACCACCACCGCGTCCACGTTCCCCACCCGCCAGCCCCGCTCGGCCAGCAGGCCGTTCACCCGATCCAGCAGTTCCAGGCTGTCGGCGCCCTTCCAGCGGGGATCGCCGGGGGGGAAGTGGCGGCCGATGTCGCCGAGGCTGAGGGCCCCCAGCAGCGCGTCCATCACGGCGTGCACGAGCACATCGGCATCGCTGTGGCCGTCGAGGCCCAGTCCCTCGGGGTGCTCCAGCCGCACGCCCCCCAGGATCAGGGGGCGCCCGGGCACGAGGCGGTGGATGTCGTAGCCGTTGCCGATCCGCATCTCCATCCCTCCGGTCCCCTCCCCAGGCGGCGACGACCAGTCTTCCAGCCAGCGGGCGTAGAGGTCCGGGCGCCGCTGGCGGGTGCGCAGCCGCTGCTGCTCGCTCCGCCAGCGGGCGATGGCGCCGTGGTCGCCGCTGCGCAGCACCGCCGGCACCTCCATGCCCCGGAACCGGGCCGGACGGGTGTAGTGGGGATGCTCCAGCAGGCCGCCGCCGTGGCTCTCCTCCTCCAGCGAGGCGGCGCTGCCGACGGTGCCGGGCAGCAGCCGCACCACGCCGTTGATCACCACCATCGCCGGCAGCTCGCCGCCGGTGAGGACGTAGTCGCCGATCGACACCTCCTCGTCGGCGAGGCTGCGGATCCGTTCGTCGAAGCCCTCGTAGTGGCCGCAGAGCAGCACCAGCTGCTCATGGTCCGCCGCCCAGCGGCGCAGGTCGTCCTGCCGCAGCGGACGGCCCTGGGGGCTCATCAGCAGCACCCGCGAGCGGGACAGCCGCGGGATGGCATCGACGGCGGCGAAGACCGGTTCCGGCTTGAGCACCATGCCGGCGCCGCCGCCGTAGGGCTCGTCGTCCACCTTGCGGTAGCGGTCGACGGCGTGATCGCGGGGATTGTGGAGGTGCAGTTCGGCGATGCCTGCGGCGAAGGCCCGGCCGATCACCCCGAGGCGCTGGAGCGGGGCGAACGCCTCCGGCGCCAGGCTCACCACGTCCAGACGCATGGGCTCAGCGAGGGGTGTCGTCCCGGGGCGGCGTGGGGGGCGCCACACGGCGGATCTCGGAGCTGAAGCTGGCGCCGCCGGGGCGGCCGTCGCGGCGGTGCTCGACGCTGCTGCGCAGCCGCAGGTTGGGCTTGGTGAACCAGATCCGCTCGCGCACCACCGCCGTCTCCGCCTCGAGGGTCAGCTCGAGGCTGCCGTCCGGCCGCAGCAGCCAGGTGCCCCGCCGCCAGAGGTCCGCGGCGGCGGGATCCGCCACGGCGAGGCCGCTGCGGAAGCCCCCTCCCGCCGAGAAGATCAGATGACGGGTCTGGCCCGCCTCGCCGGAGGTGGCGGGGGGCGTGATCGCCAGGCCGCCGGGATCGTCCGCCTCCTGGGGAGGCAGATAGACCACCACCAGCTCTCCCCGTTCGGAGCGGTGCCAGTCCTCGTCGTCAGCTTCGGGTTGCTCTCCCTCCTCCGCGGTGAAGCGGCTGCGGAGGGTGAGCCACTCACCGGCGCAGCAGGTCAGGAAGCTGCGGATGTCCTCGGGGGGAAAGCTGCTCACGGAGGGGATGATGCCGGAAGGGGCTGGAGGTTCTGGCGCACGGCCCCATGCTGGCAGCCGGCCTATTCCTCCCGGTAACCGAGCTCCGCCAGCCGGCCGGGGTGGCGACGCCAGCCGGGCACCACCTTCACGAACAGCTCGAGATACACCGGGCCGCCGAACACCTTCTCCATCTGCAGCCGGGCGCCGCGGCCGATCTGCCGCAGCATCGCGCCCCCCCTGCCGATCAGGATCCCCTTCTGGCTGGCGCGCTCCACCACCACCGTGGCCAGCACGGCGGTGCGGCGTTCCTCCTCCTCGATCCGTTCGATGCGCACGGCCACCGAATGGGGCACCTCCTCGCGGGTGTGGTGCAGCACCTGCTCCCTCACCAGTTCGGCCAGCAGCAGCTGCTCCGGCTGGTCGCTCACCGCGTCGGGGGGGTAGAGGTGCGGCCCGGGCGGGAGCTCGGCGGCGAGGGCATCCACCAGTTCTCCGCAGCCGGCGCCTGTGAGGGCACTGATCCGGTGGCGGGGCCAGTCCGCCAGGCGGGCGTAGCTCTCCTCCAGCTCCCCGGCCCGCTCGGGCGGAACCCGGTCCCACTTGTTGAGGGCCATGTGCACCGGCAGGGCGCTGCGTTGCAGCAGGTCGACGATGAAGGCGTCGCCGCCGCCGGCGGGGCTGCCGGCATCCACCAGGAGCAGGACGGCATCCACCTCCCCGATGGCTCCCCTGGCGCTCCGCACCAGCCGTTCCCCCAGCAGGTGATGCGGTTTGTGGATGCCGGGGGTGTCCAGCAGGACAAGCTGGGCGGCGGAAGTCGTGACGATGCCCCTCAGGCGGTTGCGGGTGGTCTGGGCCACCGGCGAGGTGATCGCCACCTTGCGTCCCACCAGCCTGTTGAGAAGGGTGGACTTGCCGACGTTCGGCCGGCCGAGCAGGGCCACGAAACCGGAACGGAACGGTTCGCCGCTCCGGAGACCCGTGTCGTTCTCGGCGGCGGCCCCGGCGGGGTTCTCCATAACCTCAACAGTGACAGCCCGAGGTCCCGCCGCGATGCCCGCCTCCGAAACCGTGTCCAGCCCCGACTTCCCCCAGGCGATGGAGATCGCCGCGGCCTGGCTGTCGGCCTGGGAGGCCGGCGAGCTCAGCGACGAGGTGCTGGCCGACCGGGTGGGCGGGCTGGTGGCGAGCCGCGACGGAGCGCGGGGCTTCTTCGTGGTCGCCCTTGCCGGCGACTGCCCGCTGATGGACCGGCTGCCGGAACCGCTGGTGATGCAGCTGCGCCGTGCCGGTGAGCCGGTGGTGGATCTGACCGCCCGCAATCTGGCCATGAGCACCGCGATGGCCCTCCATCACGGACGGGCCGGCGACCAGGCTCAGCAGACTTCCTCCGAACGGGTGCAGGCCCGTTGCACCGAGCTGCTGCGGCAACTCGAATCCCATCGGGTGAAACAGCGTCTCGAGACCCTGCTGGCCGCCACCGCGGGTGAGGGCGAGGACGTGGCCTTCCTCGACCGCTGGGGCTACGACGGGGAACAACGGGCGGCCATCGCCGCGGCGATCGAGTCGGTGGCGGAGCCGGCCTCCTAGCCGCCGGCTCCCTCGGCCGGGGAGGAGGACGGAGACGCTCCGAAGGAGGACTGGGCCGGCGACAGGTCCTCCAGCCCCAGGCTGCCGCCGAGGGCGGCGGCCCCGTTGCCGGAGCCGAGCCTCGAGGACGGTGGCTCCCCCGCGGCGGGCCGCTCGGCCGTTCCCCCGCGGCTCTCCGCAGGCTGTTGGCTCTCCGCCGTCGGGCGCTCCTCCGATCCCGATTCCCGGCGACCGGAGCCGCCCGCGGCGACGGGACTGCGCAGCACCAGTCCCGTCGTCACCGACACAGGCGCGCGGCGGCCACGACGCGGCCCCAGCGGAGCCGCAGCGGAACCTCGCCACCGGGAAGGTGCGCCGGGGAACCCCGGCACCAGGGGAGGAACCCCGGCAGCGGGCGCGCTCCCGGAAGGGGCTGGAGCGGAGATCTCCGGTTCCGGGCGGGGCAGGCTCAGCCGGTACCCGGCCCACAGCAGGACGGCCAGAAGGGCCATTCCCAGGCCGCCGAGCAGGAGCGGAACCCGGATGGGCACGGGACCATCTCCTGAAGCCGGCGGTTCAGGCGACCCCATGGCGTCGCCGGTGCCAGGCCCAGGCGTGCTCGATGATCGTGGCGAGCTCGGGATAGCGCGGGCGCCAGCCGAGTTCGCGGCGGGCCCGCTCCGCGCTGGCCACCAGCTGGGGCGGGTCCCCGTCACGGCGTGGCGCCACATGGGCGAGGAGTCCCCGGCCGGTGACCCGCTTGGCCGTTTCGATCACCTCCTGGACCGAGTAGCCGGTGCCGTTTCCGAGGTTGTAGACGAGGGGCTCGGTGATCTCCTCCTCCCGCTCCCGCAGACGCAGCAACCGCTCGAGTCCCAGCACGTGGGCATCGGCCAGATCACTGACGTGGATGTAGTCACGGATGCAGGTGCCGTCGGGGGTGGGGTAGTCGTCCCCGAAGATCTGGAGATAGGGATCGCGACCTCCCATCACATCGAGAACCCTGGGGATCAGATGGGTCTCGGGGTCGTGGTCCTCGCCGAGGTCACCGTCGGGATCGGCACCGGCCGCGTTGAAGTACCGGAAGATGACGCTGGGCAGTCCATAGGCCCGGGCAAAATCGCGCAGCAGCATCTCCACCATCCATTTGCTGCGGCCGTAGGGGTTGATGGGGTCCTGGGGATGCTCCTCCGTCATCGGCACCTCCTGGGGCAGGCCGTAGGTGGCACAGGTGGAGGAGAACACCAGGGGCAGGGGCCGCTCGCTCGCCACCAGGGCCTCGAGGAGGGTGAGGGTGTCGCCGAGGTTGTTGCGGTAGTACCGGGCCGGGTCGCTCACCGACTCCCCCACGTAGGCGTAGGCGGCGAAGTGGAGCACCGCCTGGATCGGCTTTCCCTCGAAGAGGGTGCCCTCCAGGGCCGGATGGCGTCCCCGCAGCAGCGGCTCGAGCACCTCCCGGTCTCCCACCTGGCCGGTGACCAGGGGCACGCCCAGCACCTCCTCGACGATGTCGCTGTGGCCGTAGACGAGATTGTCGAGAACCACCGGATCGTGGCCTGCGCGGCTGAGGGCGCGGACGGTGTGGCTTCCGATGTAGCCGGCTCCGCCGGTGACGAGCACCCTCACGTTCGATCTCCCATCTGTTGAGCGCCTCCGAAGTTACGCCGTTCCGACATGAAAAGAGGCGACCCTCGAGGGGCCGCCCGAAGTGAACCCGGTCATGCCGGGGGCATCATTCCCGACGGCCGCCGCCCTGAAGGGCGATGATCAGACGCAGAATGAAGATGAAGAGGTTGATGTAGGTGAGATACATCCCCAGAGCACCCGCCAGGTACTGGTCGTCCCGGTAGGTGCGGGGCATCGTGTAGAAGTCGACGAAGGCGGCACCGACGAAGAGGACCGTGCCGAATCCGGCGATCATCAGTTCGAAGGCATTGCCGCCGAACATGCCGGGCACGAAGATGCTGCCCACGATCTGAACCACCATCG
>CAZVPB010000021.1:0-19150 GCA_964628165.1 uncultured Cyanobium sp. | reverse complement strand
GGGGCATGTTAACCGTGCCTCTACGCCGGTTACCAGAAAGCGCCTGTCGTTGCGGATGAAGCCACCCGGCTGGCCTGTGTCGAGGTTTTTGGGCAGGACATCACCTGCCATCGGGATCCTCAGCGACAGCGGTTCTCGCAGGTGCCACATGAACCTTGGTGGCTTCGCTGCACGTCAGATACTCCAGCGGCAACTGACCACTGAATGACCTTGGAAGAAGGACACTTACACGACGCCCTTACATGCCGGCCGGTATGCCCGTCGGCACGCCGTTTACTGCAGTCACAAAGATTGCATATCCATTCTCAGGCCCGAGGTCTGCGAAAATCTTTTTTAGCAGACCTGCTGAAAAGTTGTCCGCCTTTGCATCAGCTTCGGTCTGAAAGATCTGAATCCAGGCATCCGTGGCTCCATGGCGGATTCCGTAAGGACAGAGCACATCCCAGCCCTTGGGACCACGACCGTTGACCAAGACCCAGTGTCCACCTCCCCCTGGAGAGTCTGGCTTGTACTTTACTCCGATGGGCACAGGAATACCAAGATTTAGAGACGTCTCTACATCGTGTATTGATGCTGAAAGGCTGAAGTAGGCATCAATGCCAAGCTTCTTGAGGGCACGAACATGGACGTGTGGGTCCGTCGTGTCGCCGTCCATGAAGGCCTGGTACACATCCTCGGGTTCAGCAAGACCTCGTTCTTTCTGCATATTGCTGAGCTTGCCATTGGTGACGTAGTCAGCCAACATTGTGCAACTGGTCTTGAAGCATTCCCTGTATCCGCGGCCGCCCCGGTTGTCACATTGAGTATAGTGCTTAACAGGAATTGTAAAGTCAACGACACCAGGTGCGGGCATCCAGATTCCCAATGGATTGACATCTTCATGCCTGCGGTGAACAGGCTCGGATTGGACTGGTTGGTCTCGTTCTGGAGCAGATTCGGGAGTTCCTTGGAGGCGAGGCGGATTCCTTTTCAGCTTTTGCTCATAGTGCTCACAGTCTGCAGGAGTATGAATCTCCTGCACTGCCTGGCGGCACGCGTCAGCGGGTTCCATGCCGATCCACATCAGGCCTTCGGCTCGCCTGCGTCGCCCAAGGCCAACCTCCACCTTTTCACCAGGGTTGCGATACATCATGAATGTGCCCGGCACTGCAGACCAATTTCGGTCATGCAAATTGCTGGTGATTGTGACGCAATCCTTGTCGCCGTAAAAATCTGCCCCCATATTATAAGCAAAGCTGCATAGAGCCGCTTGCTGTTTCGTTGACATGTCCTGCCAATAGGGTATCTTTTTCTCCAGCACCTTCCAGAAACGGTGATAGCAATTGAAGGTATATAGTTCATCGGCTTCGTCCTGGGTGATCTGATCTCCCAGCTGGATTGGTGACATGTCTTTGTAAAATGTGCTTCCCCAGCCGATTGTGATCGGGAGTCCTCCTGTACGAGGATCAACGTAGGCTTTTAGCCGGCAGCCTTCAAAATAGTGGTTGATGGCGGCAACTTCTGGAGGAATCAGTGCATCCACTCCTGGTGATCTCACCGTAGAGGGTGACGAGCTGCTTACGCGTGATGATGAATCAGAAGAATTGCGATGGGGAATTACCCATGCGTCTCCGGGGATCTGGAAACGAGCTGGATTCAGGTAGCGCACAGAACCGGTAGCCAAGGGTTCAGTGCTACCCGGAAAGGTGTAGGGGCCAGCAAGGCGGATTGTTGCCAAGTTGGGATTGTCTGTTGGCTTGATCCATTCAATGCCGATCTTCGCACCTGCGGGCACATAGGAATCGGCGAACTGGGGGCTTTCGTTCGGGCTCAGCCCCGCATCCTCTTTGGCAATGATGTAAGGCATTACGTATCTATTGAGAAGGCATGAGAAGTTCTGAGGCCGCAAGGCAACGTGATGACGCTCCACCACTTTCTGGTTGCTTCTGTGGGCCCAATGGTGGCTTGCGTCACGATCAGACGATTGACGCTGGATGCTGTGCGAACTATCGTGCAGTTAAGTGGGGTTGGCATTGGGCACTAAAGAGTATTACTTCTGCGAATTCGTTGCAGCGTTGTGAGAGTCGGAGTTTCCTCCACTTCAGCAGCTGAGCCTGGCTCTTCACTGGTCCTTGCCTGCGAAGTTTGTGTTGAGCCAGCTGGTGGTTGTGCTGCTGGTTGCGGGAACCTTGCCACAAACTCACTCAACTGTGGCCTGTCTTTGCAAAAGGCCCGGAGAAAATCCAGGAAATCAGCTGGCATTATCTTTATCTGGGTATATACGACCCCCGGTTCTTTCTGAAACCATCTTAGGGTTGACTCTTCGTTGAGTTCAGAGATAACTTGATCGCGGTTCCCAAGTTTGAAGCGACAGAGCATGCGTTCAAAGTTATAGTACCAGAATGCATCTTTGTTGGCAGGGGTCGTATCGCGTAGTGCAATGGCGCGATCAAGGTAATCTTCACCCTGCCGCCAGTGTTGACTCGTATTGACGTGAAGTCCGAGAGCTTCATAGCCAAGCGCGATCTGGTCGTGGATGAATCCAGAATGTGCTAGGTAGCGGTGCTTATTCAGATCTGCTGGTAACTTATGTTTTTCCTGTTCTTCCGAAGCGGCGATCAGGCTGTCGAAACCGGTTATCAGTGATTGTTGCAGGGACATCCTGATCTCAACCTCCGGCTTGCTTAGGGGTGGATCATTGCCTGAAATCAGGTGTTCGTTGTGGGCAGTCTGAAGTCGCTCAAACACTTTGTTGCGAAGGTACAGCGGAGCTTTCAATATAGCTTTTTTAAAGTCTTGATGCTGACTCTCAGTGAGCGGTGGGAATGACGGGTCAACCATCGGGTTCAATAGGTATTGAATCTCTGACTCCAGATCATTCTCTCCTTGTAAATTATTGATCAGGCCAGTAGTTGCATTCGCCTGTGAGCGCACTTCTTCTAATTCTTGGCTGATCCGTTTTGCCGCTTCATCGAACAGGCTGATTCCTGCAAACCCGCCAATGAGTGAAAGGGCCAATACTTTCATTAACAAACTCGCTATCTTTCCAACATCTGTAGAATTCTTGAATAGTGAAACAAAGATGTCGGGATCTGTCTGTGGTATTAAATTGAAGATGATGATTCCGCCGCCTATGCCGACGAGCATATCTCCCAGGTAGCCAAGGTCTAGCTTGGTAAATGTTGTGCTGTCAGCCTTTCTCTGCTGACTCTGAAAATGAGGAATAATAACTCCTCGATTGCGGCTGATGCCGTAGATCAGTCCTCCGTGCGCCCCGCCAATGATCACCAGGGAATAGGCCCAGAATCGCAACCACCAGGCTTCACGCTTCATCTCTGCAAGTCTTGCCGCCTGTTCAGCCTTCTGGGCCGGAGTGGCACCGTCTGGGTTCGCCGGTTGTGTGGCACTGGATGGAGAGGCGGGGGCCGCTCTGGTTTCGACAGGGGGTGTACCGTCAGGAGCCGGCTGAGCCGTCTGTGCGGAGACGGGCGTGACAATCAAGGTGAGGATGAGACCTAGAGAGATCAATAGGCTGATCGATATCCAACCCTGGAGAGTTCGTCGCCGTATCCGCTTCCTAAATCGTTGTTTCATGTTCATTCGTTGCTACTGCGGCATGCGCATAACAGGCCAGCAGCAAACTAGCTATCTCAAAAATAGTTTATGGGTTGATGATAAGCAATGGCCCAGTAATGAATCTTTAGATTCCTGAAATCGAGCGAGCCGCCCGTCGCGTGCCTCGCACTTTCTGCTGTCTTGCTCTTGTCTCTTTTTCAGGTCTGCTGATGCAACTTGCGTGTCCGGTTTCTCCTCACGGGAGGAGGATCCTCAATCCCTCCGTGCCCCTATCGGTCTCAATCGCTGATGGGGGCGGTCATGACCAGCGCGGCGGGGGTGCCTGACGCGAGAGGATGGCCCCGCCTGAGGCCGCCTTCCGCCGGCCTGCCGTCTGCGTCCGCTCCGTGACCGAAGCCGCCATCTACACGATCACCGTCGAGCTCGACGGCAACCGCCACACCTTCTCCTGCCGCGACGACCAGACCGTGCTCGCCGCCGCCGAGGCGGCCGGGGTGGAGCTGCCCAGCTCCTGCTGCTCCGGTGTGTGCACCACCTGCGCCGCCCTGCTGCGCAGCGGCAGCGTGCACCAGCCCGATGCCATGGGCGTGAAGGCCGAACTGCAGGAACAGGGTTACGCCCTGCTCTGCGTGTCCTACCCCCGCAGCGACCTCGACGTGCTCGGCGGCCAGGAGGACGCCCTCTACCAGGCCCAGTTCGGCCAGTACCAGAAGTGAGGCTGGAGCCGCTGGAGCTCTGGCTGAGTCCTGCCCCCGGCCCGCTGCTGCCCCGCCTGCGGACCGTCCTGGCGGACCATGCCCACCGCCGCGGGGCCAGCGAACCTCTCCGCTGGGCGGTCACCGGGGCGGACCCCGTCCGGGGGCTCCGCATCGAGGGGGTGCTGCTGTTCGAGGACGCTTGAGCGGCGCGGCGCCACCGCTGCCCACCCTGCTGGTGATCCCCACCGGCATCGGCTGCGACGTAGGGGGGTACGCCGGCGACGGCCTGCCGGCGGCGCGGCTGCTGGCCGCCGCCAGCGGCTGCCTGATCACCCACCCCAACGTGCTCAACGCCGCGGCCCTCTACTGGAGCGACAGGCGCCTCCACTACGTGGAGGGCTGGAGCCTCGACCGCTTCGCCGCCGGGGATCTGGCCCTGGCGCCGGTGCCCTCCCGGCGGGTGGGCCTGCTGCTGGATGCCGCCATCGAGGAACCGCTGCGGCTGCGGCAGCTCCAGGTGGCGGACGCCTGCCGCGCCAGCCTCGGCCTGTCCATCGGTCCGGTGCGGACCACCGACGTGCCCCTGGGGGTGCGGCTGAGCACGGGCCCCAGCGGCGCCAGCTGGGGCACCCTCGAGCGGCCCGATGCCCTGCTGCGGACCGGCGAGGCCCTGGTCGCCGCGGGCGCCACCGCCATCGCCGTGGTGGCCCGCTTCCCGGACGATCCCGCCAGTGATGCGCTGGCCGCCTATCGCCACGGCAGCGGCGTGGATGCCCTGGCCGGCGCCGAGGCGGTGATCAGTCATCTGCTGGTGCGCCATCTCGGCATCCCCTGCGCCCATGCCCCCGCCCTGGCGCCGCTGCCGCCGGAGGTCGGTCTCGATCCGCGGGCGGCGGCGGAGGAACTGGGCCACACCTTCCTGCCCTGCGTGCTGGTGGGACTGAGCCGCGCCCCGAATCTGGTGCCCACCGGCGGCGGCGATGCGCGCCTGGGGCGGCCCGGGCTGCTCACCGCTGATCAGCTGGGCGCGGTGGTGGCGCCGGCCGGCGCCCTGGGGGGCGAGGCGGTGCTGGCCTGCGCCGAACGGGGCATTCCGCTGATCGCGGTGGCGAACCCCTGCCTGCTCCAGGTGGATGCCGAGGCCCTGGGGCTGGAGCAGGCCGGGGCGACCGTGCTCCCGTCGGCCACCTACCCCGAGGCGGCCGGGCTGGTGGTGGCGCTGCGGGAGGGGATCGATCCGGCGGCGCTGCGGCGTCCGCTGCGCTGAAATCCGCGCGATGCTGGGGGCCGACGTTCGCCGATCGGCCATGGGCCGCGAAACCGACCCCTTCCGCATTCCCCGCGCCGGCTGGGAGGTGGCGCCGGCGGCGGGTCTCGCCTCGATCGATCTCAACGGCAACGGCGGCGCCTTCGCCGGCGGCGAGTTCGTGACCGAATCGACCATCGGCGGCCTGGCCGTCTACGCCGCCTACCAGGCGCTGCTCACCGCCCTGCGCACCGAGGCAATGCGCCGCCGCGGCGAGATCGACCGCCTCGATCAGGCCCGCGCGATCGTGTTCACCGCCTGGGAATCGATGAAGCAGGGCGCCGCCGTGAGCATGGTGCTCGGCGTGGTGCTGCTGTTCTTCCCCTGGCTCACCTGGCCCCTCGCCGTGCTCGGGGTCGTGGGCATGGGCAAGGCGTCCCTCGATCTCTTCCATGCCTTCTGGGACGGCCTCGACGAGGCCCAGCAGGCCGAGCTGCACCGCGCCGCCTTCGAGGCCGGCGTGAACCTGCGCAGCTTCCTGGAGGCGCGCCGTCCCGCCGCGGCCGCCTGAGGGCAACGGCTGCCCCCGGCGGTCGTTTCAGCAGCGCTGCCGCACCACCCGGAAGGTGAGGTTGATGCGGGGCTCGCCCACCCGCAGCCGCCGCGGCACCTGGTGCTGCCAGTGGCGCTGGGTGGGCGGATCCATCACCAGCAGATCGCCGTGCCCCAGCTCGAAGGCGAGAGGCTCGGCGGGCGCCTCGCCTTCGTACGGCCGGGCTGCCGCTCCCCTCTTTGGTTTCGGCCGCAGCCGGAAGGTGCGGGCCGTCCCAAGGCTCACCGACGCGATCGGGCTGGCGGCAGCCAGTTCCCCCTCGTCGTCGGCATGCCAGCCCATGGCGTCGTGGCCGTCGCGGTAGAGGTTGAGGAGCAGCGAGTTGAAGCGGCAGCCCACCGCCTGCTCCACCTCCCGCTTCAACGCCGCCACGGTGGGGGTCCAGGGCTCGATGCGCTGCCGCAGGCCGCTGTAGGTGTAGCCGCAGCCGGGCTCCGCCATCCAGCAGGTAAGCCGCGGCATCGGGTGC
This sequence comes from uncultured Cyanobium sp., assembly GCA_964628165.1. Lineage (GTDB taxonomy): Bacteria > Cyanobacteriota > Cyanobacteriia > PCC-6307 > Cyanobiaceae > Cyanobium. Next base: position 12,569 of record CAZVPB010000021.1, on the reverse strand, counting down.
CGCCTGCCGAAGAGGGTCACCTGCTCCTGGCGCCAGGGCACCTCCGCCAGAAGGCGTTCCATCACCGCCGCCTCGTCCGCCAGCCAGCCGCTCCACAGCCGCAGCCGCAGCCCCGGCCGCTCGATCCGCTGGGGTTGCCCCGGCTCCGCAGCCGCCGCTGGTGGCAGCAGATCCAGCTGACGTTCCATGGTGTGTCGCGCCGAGGACCGGGCGCTTCCATCAAAAAGCCCCCGCCATGGAGGCGGGGGCGGAAGGGAACCCGGAGGATTCCGTGCCGGGGGTGGACTCAGTAGCGGCCGCGGCCGCCGCCGCCACCCCAGCCGCCGCCGCCGCCGGCACCGGCCCCGGCGCGACCGCCGGTGCGGGGCTGGGCCTTGTTGACCCGGATCATGCGGCCCATCCACTCCACGTCCTGGAGGTCGTTGATGGCGCGGTCCTCGGCGTCGGCATCGGCCATCTCAACGAAGGCGAAACCACGCTTGCGGCCCGTTTCCCGATCGAGGGGAAGGCTGCACTTGGAGACCTGTCCATATTCACTGAACAGGTGTTGGAGATCCTCCACTTCGGCGTCGAAGGAGAGGTTTCCCACGTAAATGGTCATGAACGAATGAAGCTGTGAATCGATCCGCCGATGTCCCGCGGAACGTCCGTGAGGCGCGCCAGAGAAATCCTTGAATCGCGTTCACCCTACGGCAGCGTCGGACAGCCGGTGGGTGGTGCCCGCCACATCGCCGTAGGCCTCCGGATCACAGCTGAGCACGATCACCTGCAGGCCCCGCTCCACCGCCATCGCCAGCATCCGCTTCACCACCTCGATCCGCTGCGGATCGGAGTTGGTGAAGGCATCGTCGAAGATCAGCGGCAGACAGCCGTCGTGGCCGCCCCGCAGCACGTCCGCCATCGCCAGCCGCAGCGCCGCCGCCAGCTGCTCCCGCATGCCGCCGCTGAGCTCGGCGAAGGCGTAGGCCTCGCCGTCCCGCCGCAGCCGCAGTCCGCAGAAGCCCTTCGTGGCGTCGTACTCCAGCCGGCAGGCGGCCCCCGGCGGCAGCAGCGGCGCCAGGTAGTGCTCCACCGCCCGGGCCAGGGGGGCGCTGTAGCGCTGGGAGAGATCGGCCCGGGCGGCGCCGAACAGATCCCGCAGCAGCTGCTGGGCCGCCACCAGCCGCTCGAGCGTCGCCAGTTCCTCGGCGGCCTCCTCCGCCACGGCGCGGGCCCGCTCCAGGGCGGCATGGGGATCGCCGGCGCTGAGGGAGGCGACCCGCTGGCGGGCCGCCCCCAGCTCGGCGGTGAGCCCGCGGCACTCCTCCTCCAGCTGCTGGATCCGCGTCTCCAGCGGAGCCGGGTCGAGCCCGGCCGGGTCGGCCGCCAGCGCCTTCAGCCGCTCCTCCTCCCCGCGGATCGCCCGTTCCACCCCCTCCAGCTCCTCCTGCAGCTGCCCTTCGGCGGCCGTAAGGGAGGCCGCCTCGCCGTGCTCCTGCCGCAGCCCCGTCAGCCGCTCCCGCCGCGTCGCCAGCTCGGCGCCCAGCTGCGCCAGCCGTGTGTCGATCCCGCCCGCTTCACCCCCCAGCCGCTCCAGCTCGGCCATGGCGGCGGCCAGTTCGGCGGCGGCGGTCTTCAGCGGGCCGTTGATGGCGCTCCAGGTGGCCTGCAGCTCACGGTGCCGCCGCTCCAGCGCCTCCCGATCCTCCGGCAGCGGAGCCTCCGCCTCGAGGGCCTGCCGCACCGCCGCCAGGGGGGCGATCTCCCCGGCCAGTTCGCCGCTCCTGGCTTCGCTGCGCTCCAGCTGCCGCCGCAGTTCGGCCCCCTCCGCCGCCGGCGCCGTGCCCTGCAGCACCAGGCGCTGCTGCTCCAGTTCCCCGCGGCGCCGGGCCGCCGCCTCCGCCGCCTCCACCGACGCTGCGCCCAGCCGTTCGAGGGCCTCCACCAGCTCCGCCCGGCACCGCTCCAGCGCTGAGCGGCTCTCCGGCAGGGCGGTGCCGCCGCCGGGGCGGATCCGCAGCACCACCCCCTCCCCCACGGCCAGTTCCGTCACCTCCTCCACCCGCCGCTCGCTGCCCGGCTCCAGCGGTGCGCCCCCCAGCCGCACCGGCCGGTCGGCTTGCACCAGTTCCACCCCGGCGGCGAGGGCCCCCAGGCGGGCCTCCGCCTGCCGCACCGCCGCCTCCAGCTGGCGCAGGCGGCGCAGTTCCGCCTCGCCGATCGGCGCCAGCTGCCGCCATTCCCGCTCGATCGTCTCCATCGCCGCCGCCTGCCGCTGCCGCCGGGCCAGCTCCCCCCGCAGCCGGGCCAGGTCCTCGCCGCAGCGGGCCTGCTCCACCAGCTTCTGCAGGAGCATTCCCCGTTCGGTGACCGCCTGGCGCTGGGCTTCGAGGTGGTGGTGCCGTTCCCGGGCCTCGCCGCGCCGCCGCTCCAGCTCCCCGCGCCGCTGCTCCACCGCCTGGCGGGCCGTCTCCGCCTCCGCCTGCTGCCGCTCCAGAACCCCGACCTGTCCGGCGGCCTGCTCCATCTCCCGGCGTGCCTTCCGCAGGCCCTCCAGCCGCAGCCGCCGCGGTTCGAGCGCCTGGCGCCGCCCCTCGATCGCGCGGCGCAGAGCGGCGGCCCGTTCCGCCGCCTGCCGCGCCGCCTGCAGGCGCCGCTCGAGCTCCGGCAGTTCCTCCTGACGCCGCTGCCGCAGCCGCGCCTCGATCGCCGCCAGCTCCGCCGCGGCCGCCTCCACCGCCGCCAGCCGCTCTTCCGCCTCCCGCAGGGCGTTGCGGGTCTCCGCCGCCCGCTGCTGCCGCAGCCACAGCGGCGAGTTCTTGCGCACCCCCCGCTGGGTGAAGTTCTCGGCGAGGGCCTCCTCCACCGCCGCCGCCACCTGCTGGTCGCGGGGCGACTGCAGCACGGCGGCGCCACCGCTCTCCAGCTGCTCCAGCAGCTTCTCGAGGTCGTAGGCCTCGCCGCCGGCTTCGAGCGGATCGGCGCCGGAGCGGCCCTGGGGCACCCAGAGGTGGGCCCAGCGCAGCGGCAGCTGGCTGCCGGCCTGGCGGCTGCCCACGATCTCCCTCACCCCCAGCAGCTCCGCCAGCCGCTCCTCGGCCGCCGGACCGCTCCAGCTGCCTCCCTCCTCCTGCCGCAGGGTCACCGTGCCGCTGCTGCCGCTGAAGCGCTTGGCCAGGTGCCAGCGCGCTCCCCCCGCCTCGAAGTCCACCTCCACGGAGGGATGGCCGGCATGCCGCCGGGAGCGCAGCGCCTCCACCGGCGCGCCGGTGGAGGCGGCCTTGAGGAAGAGGGTGCGGTGCAGGGCCTCCATCAGGGTGCTCTTGCCGGTCTCGTTCGGGCCGCCGATCAGGGTGAGACCGGGGTCGAACCGCAGCTCCAGCTGTCGGTGCAGCCGCACGTTCTCCAGCCGGCAGCGCAGCAGACGCATCGGATCCCTCAGCCGCGGCGGGCCAGCCGGTGCAGCTCGCAGAGGGCAAGGCGGGTCAGCGCCGCCTCCTCGCCGGCCTCCGCCTCGCCGGTGGCCCCCTCGCAGGTGGCCGCCTTCTCCACCTGCTCCGCCGCCGCCAGCCGCTGCCGCAGCTCCTGGGCCACCCGGGCGATCAGCGGGTCGTCAGGGCTGTCCACCAGCCGCTCGAGCTCCTCGGGACCGGGGGCCTGGTCGCAGCGGCCCCGCAGCCGCAGATGGAGAAGCTGATGGCGCAGCTCCTCGATCAGGACGTCCCAGCGGCGGTGGCCGGCCAGGCTCAGGGTGCCGCCCACCTCCAGCCGCAGCAGATCGCTCTGCACCCGCTCGCCGATCCGCTCGCGGATCAGCCGCTGCAGCCGGTCGAGGTCGTCGTCGCCCGCCAGCCGGAGTGTGAGCCGGTGCCAGCCCAGCCGGCCGGTGGGCACCACCTCCACCCGCGGCGCGCCGCCCCGCTCCGCCTCCACCAGCAGCACCTGGCCGCGGCGGTCCGCCTCCCCATGGCCGAAGCGGTCGGGCTCGGGGGTGCCGGGGTACCAGGCCCGCGGACCGGCCTGGTGCAGGTTGTGCCAGTCGCCGAGGGCGACGTAGTCGATCTCCGCCGCCGGCAGGGCCGCCAGGTCGATGCGGTTCACGCTGCCGCCCTGGCTGTCATCGTCCCGGTCGTAGTCCCGGCCGCCGAAGCCCTGCACCCCGCCGTGGGCCAGCACGAGGCGCGGCCGGTCGGCCGGCAGGGCGCTCCAGTCGAGGCCGCCGATCCAGGCGGTGGGATCGGTGCTGTCGTGGCGGCGCAGCAGCGGGCAGGCCAGCACCACCGCCTGCTCCATCACCAGCGGCTGCCGTTCCAGCAGCAACGTCAGGTTGGGGGCACGGCGCCGCCGCTGCCGCTCCAGGTCGTCGTCGTGCCAGAGGGTTCCCGGGCCGCCGTGGTCGTGGTTGCCGGGGATCACCAGCACCGGCATGCCGAAGCCGCCGACCGCCTCCAGCACCTCCAGCACCACGTCCTTCGGCACGGTGGTGGAGTCGAACAGGTCGCCGGCCACCAGCACGAACGCCGCCCCGCCCGTGCGGGCCGCCGCGGCGATGCGGCCGATCGCCTCGATCCGCTCCCGCTGCAGACGGAACCGCTTCGCCTCCTCCCGGACCCGGCCGAAGGGCTTGCCGATCTGCCAGTCGGCGGTGTGCAGGAAGCGGACGGTCACGACGGAGGCGCACCCCGGCGAGGGCTCCCCCACTGTGCCGGTCCTGCTCCATACGGTGTGGGGAGTCCCGGCGGAGGCCTCCACGCGTCCATGAGTTCTTCCCCCTCCCCGCCCTCTTGCCTGGTCGAGGCGCCCCCCGGGCACGGCCTCTGGCTCGGGGTGCTCGGACCCACCAACTGGGTGGGGGCCCTCAGTGCCTACAACGAGGGCTCCCTGCACGGCCGCTGGCTGGATCTGGAGCGGGTCGACGGCGAGGGGGCCTGGAGGGAGGCCTGCGACCACCTCGTCACCACCAGCCCGGAACCCCGCGACGCCCGCATCCGCATCCTCGACGCCACCGGCCTGGGCCGCCGCCTCGGCCAGGATCCCGCCCCCGCCGATGTGGTGGAACTGGGCCGGGCGGCCAGGGCCCTGGCCGGCGACCTGCTGCCCGCCTTCGAGGCCTGGATCGAGCTGGTGGAGTGGAGCCCCGACCATCACGGTGCCGGCGAGGCGCTGGAGCGGTTCCGCCGCTGCTTCCTCGGCCGCTTCCCCAGCCTGGAGAGCTGGGCGGCGCGGCGGCTGGAGGGGTCGGGCCTGCTGTCGCCGGTGCCTCGGGAGCTGCGGCCCTTCCTCGATGCGGTGTCCTGGGCCCATGCCGATGTCGGCGGCGAGGTGGTGGAGGTGCGCCTGGAGGAGGACGTGGCGATCTTCCGCTTCGAGGGTGGGTCTCAGCCCACCGCCCGGAAGTCGGCGTCCTCCTGATCGCCCTCGCCGTAATCCGGATCGACCTGCCGCAGAGCGTGGTCGATCAGCTCCCGCGCCACCGCATGGCGGGTCATGCCCTTGCGCCGGGCCGCCAGCCTCTCGATCGCCCGGATCTGCGCCGGACGCAGATACACCTTGTCGAGGGGATTCATCGCCTCGGGGTTGGGGGTGCGGGGCCGCAGGCGGTAGCCGGCGTCCAGCAGCCGGCGGCGGATCACCATGTGGCTGATGCCGGTCTCCCGGCTCACCGCCCGCAGGGATCCGAGGCGCCCGTAGGCCTCCCAGAGCACATCGGGATCGGGTGTCTTGCGAGGGGCCATGGATGGCAGGGCAGTGGTCGCGCCGGGTGGCGCCCACCGCTGGCTAGCTGATTCGACCGTATGGATCGGCGGCACCGCCCCGCATCCCCCGACCAGGGGATCGCTAGCGGAGGCAGGCCATCGGGTGACGGGGCGCGACCCCCAGGGCCCGGGCCACGCCCGGGTGGCACACGGCCCCCTCCACGGTGTTGAGGCCGGAGAGCAGCTCCGGCCGCTCGGTCACCGCATCCACCAGGCCCCGGCCCGCCATCACCAGGATGTAGGGCAGGGTGACGCTCACCAGCGCTTCGGTGGAGGTGTAGGGCACGGCCCCGGGCATGTTTCCCACCGCGTAGTGCTGCACTCCGTGGATCGTCACCACCGGGTCGGTGTGGGTGGTCTCTCGGCTGGTGGCGATGCAGCCGCCCTGGTCGATCGCCACGTCGACGATCACGGAGCCGGGCCGCATCTGCTTCACCTGCTCCTCCGACACCAGGGTGGGGGCACGGCCGCCGGGCAGCAGCACGGCGCCGATCACCAGATCCGCCTTGGGAACGAGGCGCTCCAGCAGCCCGCGGCTGCTCACCAGCGGGATCATGCGGCCGTGGCGGCCGGCCTCGAGGCCCCGCAGCCGGTGGGGCGAGCGGTCGAGCAGGAACACCTCCGCCTCCATCGCCGCGGCGATGCGGGCCGCGTTCCAGCCCACCGTGCCCGCCCCCAGCACCACCACCCGGGCGGGCTGCACGCCGGTGCAGCCGCCGATCAGGATGCCCCGGCCCCCCTGGGGCTTCTCCAGCAGCCGCGCCCCCACCTGGGCGGCGAGGCGCCCGGCCACCTCGCTCATCGGCGCCAGCAGCGGCAGGCTGCCGTCCTCCAGCTGCACCGTCTCGTAGGCCACCGCCGTGGTGCCGGCCTCCAGCAGGGCGCGGCCCACCTCGGTGTAGGCGGCCAGGTGCAGGTAGGTGAACAGCACCAGGTCCTGGCGCAGGAACTGGAACTCCTCCGGCTGGGGCTCCTTCACCTTCACCACCAGGTGGGCGGCCCAGGCCTCCTCGCGGCTCACCAGCCGGGCGCCGGAGGCGCGGTAGTCGTCGTCGCTGATGCCGGCCCCCAGGCCGGCCCCCTCCTGCACCCGCACCTCCATCCCCTGGGACACCAGCTCCCGCACGCCGTCGGGGGTGAGGGCGACCCGCTGCTCGTCGCTCTTGATCTCGGTGGGCACTCCGATGCTGGCCATCGGCGACGCCAGGGGGACCGAAGGGCCGGAGGGAACCATGGGCCAGCGGACGGTGGCGGAACCCTAGGCGGCGGCGATGGGCATGCGCCAGCCGCTGCCGAAGGCCCGGCCGCTCACCTTCAGCACCGGCGCGGCCTGGCGCCGCTTGAACTCGGCCCGCCGCAGCAGCCGGTGCACCTGCTCCACCAGGCCCGGGTCGGCCCCGGCGCCGATCAGCTCCTCGGGGGTGGCCAGCTGTTCGATGAAGGCCTTCAGCACCGGATCGAGCACCTCGTAGGGGGGCAGTGAATCGGTGTCGCGCTGGTCGGGCCGCAGCTCGGCGCTGGGGGGCTTGCCGCGGATCGCCGCGCCGATCAGCTCGCCTTCGGCCGGCAGCCCCAGCTCGGCGCGGCAGGCGGCCGCGGCGGGGGTGTCGATCCAGCGGCAGAGCTCGAACACGGTGGTCTTGTAGAGGTCGCCGATCACCGCCAGGCCGCCGTTCATGTCGCCGTAGAGGGTGCAGTAGCCCACCGCCAGCTCCGACTTGTTGCCGGTGGCGAGCAGCAGCCGCCCCTGCTGGTTGGCCACCGCCATGAGCAGCGAGCCCCGGATGCGGGACTGCAGGTTCTCGGCGGTGATGCCCTCCGGCGGTCCGGCCAGCGGGGAGGCGAGGGCGTCGTCGAAGGCCGCCATCACCGGCGCGATCGGCACCGTGTGGCTGGCGATGCCGAGCCTTCCGGCCAGCGCGGTGGCATCCGTCAGCGACGGCTCCGACGTCCAGGGGGAGGGCATCAGCAGCGCCTCCACCGCCTCGGCGCCGAGGGCGGCCACGGCGATCACCGCCACCAGGGCCGAGTCGATGCCGCCGCTCAGTCCCAGCAGAAACCCGCCGAAGCCGCACTTGCGGGCATAGTCCCGCAGCCCCAGCACCAGCACCCGCAGCAGCTGCTCGGCCGGCTCCGCCACCGGGCGGGCGGGCGGCCCCGGCAGCTCCGCCTCGGTGTCCCAGAAGGCCAGCTCCTCGCTGGCGCAGCCCATCTGGAGCACCACGCTGCCGGCGGCATTCACCACGAAGCTGGCGCCGTCGAACACCAGTTCGTCGTTGCCCCCCACCTGGTTCACGTAGGCCACCGGACAGGTGAGACGGGCCGCCGCCCGGGCCGCCAGCCGCCGCCTGAGCTCCTCCTTGCCCTGGGCGAAGGGGGAGGCGGAGAGGTTGAGCAGCAGATCGATGCGCTGGGGCAGCAGCTCCGCCACCGGATCGGCGCCCGCCAGCCGGTGGCCCTGCAGCTCCTCCTCCACCCACAGGTCCTCGCAGATGGTGAGGCCGATCCGCCAGGTCCTTCCCTCCCGCGGCAGCTCCAGCACCGCCGCGGTGTCGCCGGGACGGAAGTAGCGCTGCTCGTCGAACACGTCGTAGCTGGGCAGCAGCCGCTTGCGGCACACGATCCGCCAGCCGCCGGACTCCACCAGGGCGATGGCGTTGTGAAGATCGGGCACCCCCTCGCCGGGGATCGGCTCCGCCAGCCCCACCAGCATGCCCATGCCCGCCGGGCAGCGCTCGGCCAGATCCTCCAGTGCCCGCCGCTGGCGGTCGATCAGGCTCGGCCGCAGCAGCAGGTCCCGCGGCGGGTACCCCCACAGCGAGAGGTCGGGGGTGAGCAGCAGCTGGGCCCCCGCGGCGGCGGCTTCGCCGGCCGCCTCGAGGAGCCTCCCGGCGTTCCCCTCCAGGTCGCCCACCAGGGCGTCGAGCTGGGCCAGGGCCAGGCGCATCAGGGGGGCGTCAGTCCGTAGAGATTGTGCTTCAGCAGCACCGGCCACAGCTCCCGGGGCACCAGCTCGGGATCGGGCTGCTGCCGCACCTCCGAGCTGGCGGTGGCGGGGATGTCGAGGGGCAGCACCTGGGGGTCGCCCCCCAGCGAACGCAGCCGCTCCAGTTCGGCCTGCTGCAGCGGCCAGCCCCGCCGCGGCGCGATCGCCAGGCGGCAGGACCGGAGCACCTCGCCCGCCTGCTTCCAGCGGGGGATCTGGGCCACCAGGTCGCTGCCGACCACGAACACCAGCGGCCGGCCGGGCCAGCGCCGCGCGGCCCGCTGGAGCGTCTCGATCGCCCAGGGACTGCTGAGTTCCTGCACCAGCTGGAGGCGGTCGTCGCCGATCGTGGCCACCAGGGCCCGCAGCAGGGCGGTGCGCACCTCCAGCGGCGCCTGCTGCCGCTTCAGCGGGTTGTCGCTCGCCCAGGTGGCGACCCGGGGAAACAGCCGCAGCAGCCCCTCCAGCAGGGCCCGGTGGCCGCGGGTGGGCGGATCGGCGCTGGTGCCGAACAGGGCGACCGCGTCGCTCAGGGCAGCAGCTCCGGGCAGGAGCCGGCGAACGGCCGCGCCCGGCCCGGTGGCGTGCCGAGGGCCTGCAGCCAGCGGCGCGAGTCCGGATCCTGGGCGGCCAGGCGCCGCAGCAGGGCGCCCGGACGGCCCGCCGCCGAGGCGTCGCGCAGCAGTTCCGCCGCCGCCAGCCGACCGGTGCGGCGGGTGGTGGCCACCGCCAGGGCCGCCTGGGCGACGGCGACCGGCGCCGCCGGAGCGAGGCTGAGCCCGCCGCTGAGGGGGGCCGCCAGCAGCAGCAGCTGGCGCAGGCCGCCGAGCAGCATCTGCAGCCCCAGCTGCACCCCCCCCAGCAGGGCGTTATGGCCCGAGAGCCGGGCCAGCATCATCCGGGCGCCGGAGCGGCTCATGGGCAGGCCGTAGACCCGGCAGAGCTGCAGCACCAGGGCGCCGTCGCAGGCCACCCCTCCGGCCAGATCCAGCAGCGGCAGCGGATTGGCCGCCACGCCGCTGGCCTTGAGGGCGGCGAAGCGGCCGATCAGGTCCTGCGCCTGGCGCCGGCCATGCCGGAGCCGGGCCCGGTGCAGCTCCTGGCTGAACCGGTCGGCGGCCTGCAGGGCATTGAGGGCGAGCAGCAGCGGTCCCTCCCGCTCCAGCAGATCCACCAGGGCCCGCCGCAGCGGCTCCACCCGGGGCTCCGTCCGGATGCTCCGCACCCGCCCGTCCGCCAGCAGCCGGGCCCGCCGGGGAGCGGCGGCCACGGCGATCGGCTCCAGCGGTGCGAGGCCGGCCGGCAGGCGGCGGCGGATGCTGGCCAGCAGGGCCTGCCGCTCGTCCGCCGGCCAGCAGTCGGCGCGGTTGAGCACCACGAGCACCGGCTTGCCGCAGCCGGTCAGCTCCGCCAGCGCCTCCTCCTCCACCCGGCCGAGGTCGCCGTCGAGCACCAGCAGCACCAGATCCATCGCCATCGCCACGCGCCGGGCCAGGCGGCCGCGGGCGGCCGCCGCGATCTCGTCGATGCCGGGGGTGTCCACCAGGTCCACCGCCGCCAGACCCGCCACCGGCTGGCGCCAGCGGGCGCCCTCCTGCCGCCGGGTCGAGCCGTGGGCGACGTCGACGGCGAAACGGTCCTCCTCCAGCAGGGCGTTGAGCAGGCTCGACTTGCCCACCCCCACCCGGCCGAACACGCCCACCCGGGGTCGCCGCCGCTCGAGCCGCTCCAGCTGCCGGTCGAGCCCGGCCAGTTCGGGCCCCAGCACGTTCCGCTCACGGGCGGTGAGCTCGAGGCCTCGACGCCAGCGCGCCAGCAGCAGGCGGCACCGCTCCGGGGTGGAGGGGGCGGAGGCGGCGGCCCTCACGGCACCGCCTCCTGGGGGGCCGGAGGCGGCCGCCACCAGCCGGCCAGCACCGCCAGCACCGCTTCCGGACCGATCACCCCCACGAAACCGCCGAATTCGTCCACCACCACCCGCACCCCCGGACCGCGGCGCCGGAAGCTGGTGAGCAGGCGGTCGGCGCGGATCATCTCCGGAACGAACTCCACCGGTTCGGCCAGGTCGGCCACGGGGGTGGTGCCCTGCTGCTCGAGCAGGGCGGTGAGGAGCGCTTCCCGGCTCGCCACCCCCAGCACCTCGTCCACCTCCTCCCCGAGCACCACCCACCAGGCGGCCTCCTGGTTGAGCAGCGTGGAACGCAGCGTGTCCAGGCAGGCGCTGCCCGCCAGGGTCGGGGCGTTGACGCGGGGCACCATCAGGTCACGGGCGGTGAGGTCGTTCAGCTGGAACACCTTGGCGATCATCGCCGCCTCGTCAGCCTCGATCAGCCCCTTCTGGGACCCCAGTCTGGCCAGCAGGCGGATCTCCTCCTCGTCGGTGCTGATCTCGTTCTCGGCGGTGATCGCCGGCAGCAGCCGCTCCAGGAGCAGCACCAGCGGCAGCAGCAGTTTCTGCAGCAGGCTGAGGAGGGGCGCGCTGGCCAGGGCCACCGGCAGGGCCAGCTTGCTGCCGATCGCCTTCGGCAGGATCTCCCCCAGCAGGATCACGAGCACGGTGAGGGAGATGGAGAAGAGGGGCAGGGCCGGGCCGGACAGTCCGTAGCGCGCGAACACGACGCCCGCGAAGCCGCCCACCATGAGGCTGCCGAAGATGTTGAAGAGGTTGTTGGCGATCACCAGCACCGCCAGGGTGCGGCCCAGCCGCAGCCGCAGCCGTTCGAGCAGTTTCGCGCCCCGCACCGGCCGTTCCCGCCCGGCCATCTCGTGCACTTTCAGCGGGTTGACGGTGAGCAGCGCCGCCTCCACCCCGGAGCAGAGGGAGGAGCCCAGCAGCATCACCACCACCGCCAGTGCCAGCAGCAACAGGTCGTTCATCCGGCCTGCGGCGGAAACGGGGGCACGGGCGGGTGGTGGATGGGGCTCACCGGGGACGATTCCAGGTATTTAATCGGTTGTGCCATCGTCTCGCTGTAGCCCGCCCGATGGCCTCGCCGATGGCCTCCCCCGCTCCGACCGCTACGGCACCCTTCGCCGACCGCCGTGACCGGTTCCTGCATCGCCTCGGCGGCGCCGCGGCGGTGGTCCCGGGCGCGCCGCTGGTGACCCACCACGCCGACGTGGAGCACGCCTTCCGGCAGAACAGCGATTTCTGGTACCTCACCGGCTTCGACGAGCCCGGAGCCGTCGCCCTCTTCCTGCCCCACCGCCCCGAGAACCCCTTCGTGCTCTTCGTCGAGCCCCGCGATCCCGCCGCCGAGGTGTGGAACGGGTTCCGCTGGGGCTGCGAAGGAGCCGTGGAGCGCTTCGGGGCCGACATCGCCCACCCCCGCGGCGAGCTGGCCGACCGCCTGGGCGAGTACCTGGAGGGTGCCGAGGGCATCGCCTTCCGGGTGGGCCGCCATCCCGAGGTGGAGCCGCTGGTGCTGCAGGCCTGGGCCCGCCAGCTCGACCGGGCGCCCCGCCGTGGAACCGCCGCCCTCGGCCTGGTGGCCCCCTGCCCGATCCTCCACGAGATGCGCCTGCGCAAGGCCCCCGGGGAGATCGAGCGGCTGCGGGAGGCGGCCCGCATCTCCGCCGAGGCCCACGAACTGGCCCGCCAGGTGACCAGGCCGGGCCTGAGCGAACGGCAGGTGCAGGCGACGATCGAGCAGCACTTCCTCGAGCAGGGGGCCCGCGGCCCCGCCTACGGCTCGATCGTCGCCGGCGGCGACAACGCCTGCGTGCTGCACTACACCGCCAACGACGCCCCCCTGCGGGACGGCGACCTGCTGCTGATCGACGCGGGCTGCAGCCTGAGCGACTACTACAACGGCGACATCACCCGCACCTTCCCGATCAACGGCCGC
>CAZVPB010000020.1:0-19307 GCA_964628165.1 uncultured Cyanobium sp. | reverse complement strand
CCCCACTCGTTGTCGTACCAGGAAACGACCTTCACCATGTTGTCGCCCATCACCAGGGTGAGGTCGGCATCCACGATGGTCGACTCGTCGGTTCCGGCGTGGTCGGTCGAGACCAGGGGGAGCTCGCAGAACTTGATGATGCCCTTCATGCCGTTCTGGGAAGCCGACTTGAGGGCGGCGTTCACTTCCTCCTTGCTGGTGGCGCGGCTCACCTCCAGCACCATGTCCACCACGGAGACGTTCGGGGTGGGCACCCGGAGGGCGATGCCGTTGAGCTTGCCCTTCATCGGCGGATACACCAGGGCAACCGCCTTGGCTGCGCCGGTGGAGGTGGGAACGATGTTGATGGCGGCAGCCCGTGCACGCCGGAGATCGCGGTGGCTGGCATCCAGGATGCGCTGATCGCCGGTGTAGCTGTGCGTCGTCGTCATCGTGCCCTTGACGATGCCGAACGCCTCGTCGAGGACCTTCACCAGCGGAGCCATGCAGTTGGTGGTGCAGCTGGCGTTGCTGATGATGTCGAAGTCGTCGTGGCTGTACTGGTCGGCGTTCACGCCGACGACGAAGGTGCCGATGCCCTCACCCTTGCCCGGGGCCGTGATGAGGACCTTGCGCGCGCCGGCCTCGATGTGCTTGCCGGCACCAGCCTTGTCCACGAAGACCCCGGTGGATTCCACCACCAGATCCACACCCCACTCCTTCCAGGGGAGGTTCAGGGGATTGCGGTCGGAGAAGCACTTGATGGACTTTCCGTTGACGACGATTGTGTTGTCGGTGTAACTCACCTCCGCATTGCGGATACGCCCGAGCATCGAGTCGTACTCGAGGAGGTGAGCGTTTGTTCGGGGATCGGAGGTGTCGTTGAGGCCGACCACCTCGATTCCGGTATCACCACCACGGCTGAGCCAGCACCGCATGAAGTTGCGACCGATTCGGCCGAATCCGTTGATCGCAACGCGGAGGGTCATGGCAGAAAGCGGCGAAACCCGCTAGCAAGGGGGATTACGGCAGCTGATCATACAGATAAGGGGGATCCGGCCCCTCCGCCGCCCTGTCCAGGGTGTTTCAGCCAGTCCTCAAAGCGAAGCAACTCGTAAAGCTTCGCGGCGCTGCCGCCACCTAATCTTCCTTTGATCCAGGAGTGTCCCTTGGCCCCGTCGCTCGACCCCAGCAAGCCGCTTCATTTCATCGGGGTCGGAGGCATCGGCATGTCGGCCCTGGCGGCCATCCTGGCGGCCAGGGGGTTCCGGATCAGCGGTTCCGACCCCCGCCAGGGCCCGGTGCTCGACCGTCTGCGGTCCGAGGGGATCCAGATCTTCCGCCGCCAGGAGGCCGCCACCATCGCGGCGGTCCGTGCCGCCGGCCTGGGTGAGCCCGCCGTGGTGATCAGTTCCGCGGTGCCTCCCTCCAACCCAGAACTGGCGGAGGCCCGCCGGCTCGGTCTGCCGATCCTGCACCGCTCCGACGTCCTGGCGGCCCTGATCAACCAGCAGCCCTCCATCGCGGTGGCCGGCAGCCACGGCAAGACCACCACCAGCACCCTGATCGCCTCCCTGCTCGAGGCCACCGGGGGCGATCCCACCGCCGTGATCGGCGGCATCGTGCCCGCCTTCGCCAGCAACGGCCGCCATGGCAACGGCCCCCTGCTGGTGGCCGAGGCCGACGAGTCCGACGGCTCCCTGGTGAAGTTCGCCCCGAAGCTGGCGGTCCTCACCAACGTGGAGCTCGACCACACCGACCACTATCCGGATCTTGCGGCCCTGGTGGATACGCTGCGCCGCTTCGCCTCGGGTTCGGCCGGGGTCCTGGCGAACCGTGACTGTCCGGTGCTGCGGGAGCACTTCGAGGCGGCGGACTGGTGGTCGAACACCTCTCCCGAAGGGGTCACCTACGCCGCCATCGCCCGGGAGGAGAGCGGCGACGGCACCCTCGCGGATTTCTACGAGAACGGCCGTGCCGTGGGGAGCTTCCGGCTGCCCCTGCCCGGCCGCCACAATCTCAGCAACGCCACCGGTGCCATCGCCGCGTGCCGTCTCCAGGGGGTCCCCTTCGCCGAGCTGGCCGTTGCCGTCGCCGGTCTCCATTCCCCCGGCCGGCGCTTCGACTGCCGGGGTGTCTGGCGCAACCGGGTCGTCGTTGACGACTATGCCCACCACCCCAGCGAGGTGAAGGCCACCCTCGCCATGGCGCGCCTGATGGTGAGCAGCGGCCGCAGTCCCCTCCCCCTCGTTCCCAGGCGCGTGGTGGCCGTCTTCCAGCCCCACCGCTACAGCCGCACCGCCCAGTTCCTCACCGAGTTCGCCGCTGCCCTGCGGGATTCCGATGCGGTTCTGCTCGCGCCGCTCTACGCCGCCGGGGAGGCCCCCATCGAAGGGATCTCGAGCCATGGCCTGGCCCAGGAGATCTCCCGCCTCGCCCCCGCCCTGCCGGTCGAGTCCACCGACAGCCTCGACCAGCTCGCCCGGCGGGTGAGCGAAGTCAGCCGTGCCGGCGACCTGGTGCTCGTGATGGGCGCCGGCGACGTGAATGGACTCTGGAGCCGCCTCGGCCAGCTCCCCGATGAGGCGGGCCTTTCCCCCACCATCCTTCAGGCCGCCTGAGATGAACGCCCGGCTGGCCCCGCCCCCGGGACTCCGCCAGGCCGTTCCGCTGCGGGACTACACCACCTGGCGGGTCGGAGGCCCTGCCGAATGGTTCGCCGAGCCCGCCAGCCCCGAGGAGCTGGTGGCGCTGGCCGCCTGGGCGGTGACGGAAGGCATGCCGTTCCGCTGCATCGGCGCGGGGTCCAACCTGCTCATCGCCGATGACGGCCTGCCGGGCCTCACCCTCTGCAACCGCCGGCTGCAGGGCAGCCGGCTGGAGCCCGGCAGCGACTGGGTGGAGGCCGAGGCGGGCGAACCGATCCCCACCCTGGCGCGGCGTGCCGCCAGGGCCGGCCTGGCGGGCCTCGAATGGTCGGTGGGGATTCCCGGCACGGTGGGGGGAGCGGTGGTGATGAACGCCGGCGCCCAGGGGGGGTGCACGGCCGAGTGGCTCCACTCGGTGCGCCTGCTCGATCCCTCCCGCCCCCGGGAGCCCTTCGTGCTGGAAGCGGCGGACCTCGACTACGGCTACCGCCACAGCCGCCTGCAGCAGGAACCGCTTCTCGTGCTCGCTGCCCGCTTCCGCCTCCGCAGCGGCCACGATCCTGCCGAGATCACCGCGCGCACCTCCGCCAACCTCCACAGCCGCACCAGCACCCAGCCCTACCAGCAGCCCAGCTGCGGCAGCGTGTTCCGCAACCCGGAACCCCTCAAGGCCGGCCGGCTGATCGAAGCCCTGGGTCTCAAGGGGCTGGCGATCGGCGACGCCCAGGTGTCGACGCTGCATGCCAACTTCATCGTGAACAACGGCCAGGCCACGGCCGCCCAGATCGACGAGCTGATCCGCACCGTGCAGGCCAGGGTGCAGCGCGAGCACGGCATCCACCTCCACACCGAGGTGAAGCGACTCGGCTTTCCCGACCCCGCCGGGTTCTAGTCTTCGCCCAACCCGTCACTGCTTCATGGCCGGCTTCGGACTTCCCAACTTCGGTCAGCTCACCGAGGCCTTCCGCAAGGCGCAGCAGATCCAGCAGGATGCCCAGAAGCTCCAGGACGAGCTCGACGCCATGGAGCTCGAGGGCAGCAGCGCCGACGGCAGGGCCAGCGTCTGGCTCAGCGGCAACCAGCAGCCCCTGCGGGTTCGTGTCGACCCCGCACTCCTCTCCGAACCGGCCGAGCAGGTGGAGGCGGCCGTGCTGGAGGCGCTCGTGAACGCCTACCAGCTCTCCACCACCACCATGCGCGAGCGCATGGATGAGCTCACCGGCGGCCTCAATCTGAACCTGCCCGGCCAGGCGGGCTGAGTTCCTCCACCGGCTCCTGTCGCCGCCGCCGGCGGGACTGACGGCGCAGGGTCGCATCCAGCACCGGCTCGACGCGGCTGCCGCCCCGGTCCCTCAATCCTTCCGCTTCGCCCCCGCGGCGGTTGCGCAGCGGTTCGGCCCGCTCCAGTTCCTCCAGGCAGCGTCGGTAGAGGGGGTAACGCTCCCAGTCGGTGCCGGCGGCGCAGCCGGGATCGCCCCGGTGGCGGCAGTCGGAGAACCGGCAGGCGCCGTGCTCGAGCCGCTGCCGCAGTTCGGGAAAGGACACCGCCAGAGCCTGGGGATCGCCGGGCAGGGAGGGGGTGTTGAAGCCCGGCGTGTCGGCCACGAGCGCGTCCTCTCCGAGTCGGAACAGCTCCACGTGGCGGGTGGTGTGGCGACCCCGCCGCAGACGCCCCGAGACCGGAGCCACCCGCAGACGGAGGCTGGGCACCAGAAGGTTGAGCAGACTGCTCTTGCCCACGCCGGAAGGCCCGCACAACACCGTCATGCCTCCTTCGGCGAGGTGCTGCCGGAGGGGGCCGATCCCCTCGCCGCTGCGGGTGGACACCCCATGCACGGCGTAGCCCCAGGCGCGCACCCGCCGGCACCACCGCCATGCCTCCGGCTCCGGGAGCAGATCCAGCTTGGTGAGGATCACCTCGACCGGGAGGCCGGTCGCCTCGGCGGTGAGCAGGAACCGGGTCAGCTGGAGCGGATCGAGGGGGGGATCCCGCAGGGCCGCCACCACCGCCAGGCGGCTGGCGTTGGCCACGGCGGGCCGTGCGAGAAGGCTGGTGCGGGAGCCCCGGTCCGCGATCGCCGCCCTCCCCTCGTTCCAGTCGACTCCCGCCAGCGCGACCCGGTCGCCCACGCACACCTCGCGACCGCACTTCTCCAGCCGGCCGCGCCGGGTGCAGAGCAGCTCCAGAACTCCCCGCGGGCCCGCTCTGTCGAGCACGACCCGGCAGTAGTTGGCCTGGAGGGCCACCACCTGGCCGGTGGGAGCCGGCACCGGATCAGCCGCCACCGCTGCGACGGATCCACATCCGCACCGTCTGCGGCACCTCGAGCGGCCGCACCTCGACATCGTGCCCCTCCCCGCGGAGCCCCTCGGCGACCATCCGCTCCGGCTCGCCGGCGTCCAGGTCGACCTGGAGCACCTCCCCCGCCGCCAGCCGTTCCAGGGCGAGCTTGCTGCGCACGTAGTTGAGCGGACAGGGGGTGCCCCGCAGATCGAGTTCCAGGGAAGGCACCGGGACGTCCAAGGTCAGTCCCCGAACAGCCTGCCGAAGAGACCGCTCTTGTGGTGGGGGCGGTGGCCGCGACGGGTGTGGTGGCCGGCGAGCTCTTCGAGCAGCTCCCTCTCCTCGCGGGAAACCTTGGTGGGAAGCTGCACCTTGATGGTGAACTGATGGTTTCCCCGTGCAACGGGATTGCCGAGCTTCGGCACCCCCTTGTTCTTGAGGGTCAGCACCGCGGCGGGCTGGGTGCCGGCGGGAATCTCCAGCGATTCGGGGCCGTCGACGGTCTCCACCTCGATGGTGTCCCCGAGGATCGCCTGCAGGTAGCTCACGGGCACCTCCGAATGGATGGTGATGCCGTCCCGCTGCAGCTGGGGATGGGGCTTCACCTGCAGAAAGACGTACAGATCGCCGGGAGGGCCGCCCCGCTGGCCGGCGTTCCCCTCGGACGCCACCCGCAGGCGGGTGCCGGAATCGACGCCGGCGGGGATGTTGATCCGCAGCTTCTTCGAGACCTGCTGAAGGCCGAGACCGCCGCAGGAGCCGCAGGGATCGGCGATCACCTGGCCTGTCCCCTCGCAACTGGGACAGGGGGCCACCTGGGTGAAGCTGCCGAAGGGGGTGCGGGTGGCCCTGCGCACCTGGCCCGCCCCGCCGCAGGTGCCGCAGGAGGTGGGACCGCTGCCGGCGCGGGCTCCCGATCCCTTGCAGGTCTCGCAACTCTCGAGGTGCCGGATCTGCACCTCCTTCTCCACCCCGAAGACGGCCTCCCGGAAGTCGATCGCCAGGTCGAGGCGCAGATCGTCCCCCTGCCGGGGGCCGCGCCGGCGGGGACCGGCGGACGCCGCTCCGCCGAAGCCGCTGAAGAAGGTCTCGAACAGGTCGGCGAAGCCGCCCATGTCCCCCATGTCGGGCATGCCGCCCCCGCCGAGCCCCGCCTCGCCGAACTGGTCGTAGCGGGCGCGGGTCTGGGGATCGCTGAGCACCTCGTAGGCGCGGCTGATCTCCTTGAACTTCTCCTCGGCGCCGGGATCCTTGTTGACGTCGGGGTGGTACTGGCGGGCGAGACGGCGGTAGGCCTTCTTGAGGGTCTCCGCGTCGGCGTCCCTGGCGACTCCGAGGGTCTGATAGCAGTCCGCCATCAGCCGGCCCCCTCATCGCCGGGGTCCTCCGGCGGCCCTTCGGTGGCGGGGGGCTGGGCAGGCCCCGGGCCCATGGACACCTTGACGAGGGCGTGCCGCAGCACCTTCCCGTTGATGTGGTAGCCGCGCTGGAGTTCCTCGATCACCACATCCTCGGGATGGTGCTCGCTCTCCTCCCTCAGCACCGCCTCGTGCAGGTTGGGGTCGAAGGGTTCGCCCTCCACCCGCATGGGGGAGACGCCGAGCTGCTTGAACACCTCCACGAGCTGCCGGTAGAGGCCCTGATAGCTGCGGTGGATGGTCTGGGCCTCCTCGTTCTGGGGGTTGAGCTGCTGACGGGCCCGGTCGAAGTTGTCCACGACCGGCAGGATCTCCCCGAGGGTGGTGGAGGTGATCTGCAGCCTCAGGTCGTCGTGATCCCGGCTCTGGCGCTTCCGGAAATTGTCGAAGTCGGCCGCGATCCGCATGTACTGGCCGCGGAGCGACTCGTTCTCGCCGCGAAGGGCCTCCAGCTGGGCTTCCAGCTCCGCGATCCGGCCGTCCCGGTGTTCGGAGGGCTCGCCGCCGGGGGGCCTGCCCGATTCCTGTTCGGCCTGCTCCTGGGGGGCTGCGGTGGCGGAGTCGCCCGGTTCCGGAGGGTCCGCAGCCACCGGGGTGGTCTCGCCGGCCATGGAAGTTTCGCCGCTCATGCCTCGCACTTCGGGAACCATCGGAACATGTTGAAGGGCCGCCCTCCGTCTCCACAAGCGCGGAACTCCGCACCTCCCCCGCTCGGCCTCTTCACCGTTCCCCGTTCCACCCTCTTTCCGGCACGATGGGCTCCATGGCGCGCAACACCCTTCCCGGCCGGGTACGAAGCAGCGGCGGCAACGGGGAGAACGGGGGCGGGACCCACGGCTCCCTCTTCGGCGACCTCGACTTCTCCCGGGTCGGCGGGGTGCCGCCTCGGCCTTCCCGGGAGGAGGAGGACCTCGAGGTCACCACGCGCGAGGAGAGCGCCTCGCCGCTGCTCAGCCTCGTCGACCGGATGCTCATCGAGGCGCTGAACACCGCCGCCAGCGACATCCATGTGGAGCCCCAGGAGGAGTCCCTCCAGATCCGCTTCCGGCTCGACGGGGTGCTCCAGGTGATGGAGACCCTGCCGATCGGCCTGGCCCCCGCGGTCACCTCGCGGATCAAGATCATGGCCAACCTCGACATCTCCGAGCGGCGCCTGCCCCAGGACGGCCGGATCCGGCGCAGCTTCCGCGGCCGTTCGGTGGACGTGCGGGTCAGCACCCTGCCCAGCCGGCTCGGGGAGAAGGTGGTGCTGCGGCTCCTCGACAGCGGCGGCACCGACCTCAGCCTCGACAGCCTCGTCACCCATGACGAAGCCCGCCGCCGCCTGCGGCGGCTCGGCGCCAAGCCCTACGGCATGATCCTGGTGACCGGCCCCACCGGCTCGGGCAAGTCCACCACCCTCTACGGCCTGCTGGCGGAGCGGAACCAGCCCGGCATCAACATCTCCACGGTGGAGGATCCGATCGAATACACCCTCCCCGGGATCACCCAGACCCAGGTGAACCGGGACAAGGGATTCGACTTCAGCACCGCCCTGCGCGCCTTCATGCGCCAGGACCCCGACGTGCTGCTGGTGGGGGAGACCCGCGACCTCGAGACCGCCCGCACCGCCATCGAGGCGGCCCTCACCGGCCACCTCGTGCTCACCACCCTCCACTGCAACGACGCCGCCAGTGCCTTCGCCCGGCTCGACGAGATGGGCATCGAGCCCTTCCTGGTGAGCGCCTCCCTGCTGGGGGTGGTGTCGCAGCGGCTGGTGCGGCGCCTCTGCCCCCACTGCCGCACCCCCTACCGGCCCGACGGGGAGGAACTCGCCCGGTTCGGTCTGATGGCCGGCGCCACGGCCGAGGTCACCTTCCATCGCGCCACCGTGGTGACGCCGGGAAGCGAGGGGGCCTGTGGCCACTGCGGCGGCCGCGGCTACCGGGGGCGGGTCGGGGTGTTCGAGATTCTCGAGGTGAACGAGACCCTCTCGGCCGCGGTGGCCCGACGGGCCAGCACCCAGCAGGTGCGCCGCCTCGCGCTGGAGGGCGGCATGAAGACCCTGCTGGGCTACGGCCTCGAACTGGTGCGGGAGGGACTGACCACCCTGGAGGAGGTGGAGCGGATGCTGCTCACGGACACCACCCTCGAATCGGAGCGGCGCGCCAGGGCCCTCAGCACCCTCACCTGCGGCGGCTGCGGGGCCGGCCTGCAGGACGAATGGCTGGAATGTCCCTACTGTCTGACCGCCCGTCACTGAGTCATGGAGCTGCTCATCGAGGACCTGATGCGGGAACTCGTCCGGGACGGGGGAAGCGACCTCCACCTGGCGGCAGGACAGCCCCCCTACGGCCGCTACAACGGTGAACTCCGCCCGATCCTTCCCGATCTCTCCCTCAGTGAGGAGTCCTGCAACCGTCTGATCTTCTCGCTGCTCAACAACGCCCAGCGCAAGCAGCTCGAGCAGAACTGGGAACTGGACTGCTCCTACGGCCTCAAGGACGTCTCCCGTTTCCGCATCAACGTGTTCAGGCAGCGCGGCACCTACGCCGCCTGCCTCCGCTCCCTGGGCAACGAGGTGCCCACCCTCGCCGAGCTCGGCGTGCCGGAGATCGTCGAGGAGATCAGCCGCAAACCCAAGGGTCTCGTGCTCGTGACCGGACCGACCGGCTGCGGCAAGAGCACCACCCTGGCCTCACTGATCGACCACATCAACCACACCCGTTCCGAGCACATCATCACGATCGAGGATCCGATCGAGTTCGTCTACGAGAACGACAAGTCCCTGATCCACCAGCGGGAGCTCAACGAGGACACCCGCAGCTTCGCCAACGCCCTGCGGGCGGCCCTGCGGGAGGATCCCGATGTGATCCTGGTCGGCGAGATGCGGGACCTGGAGACCATCCAGCTGGCCCTCACCGCCGCCGAGACCGGCCATCTGGTCTTCGCCACGCTGCACACCAGTTCCGCCGCCCAGACCGTGGACCGGATCGTGGACGTGTTCCCCGAGGGCCAGCAGAATCAGATCCGCACCCAGCTGAGCACCACGCTCCTGGCCGTGTTCGCCCAGACCCTCTGCGCCAGCCGGGTGCCCATCGCCGGTCCCTTCGGCCGGATCATGTGTCTCGAGGTCATGGTGAACACCCCTGCCATCGCCAACCTGATCCGCGAGGGCAAGACGGCCCAGCTCTACTCCCAGATCCAGACCGGCGGTCAGCTGGGCATGCAGACCATGGAGCGCGCCCTGGCCGACCAGGTGATGGCCGACCGGGTCAGCCGCAGCGAGGCCCTTTCCAAGACGCCGCGGCCGGAGGAACTGGAACGGCTGCTGCAGCAGATCTGAGCCTGCGATGACCGCCTTTCTCGTCACCTACACCACCGCGGCGGGCCGCAAGCGGGAACTCACCCTCGAGGCCGACAACCCCGCCTCCGCCCGCCGGACCCTGAGGCAGCGGGGCATCCTCCCCGACTCCCTGGTGCGGCGGGAGCCGCTTCGGGTGGACGGCAGGGCCGAGGGATTCAGCTGGCGCGATCTTCTCGAGGGGGGCGTGGGGATCCGGGAGAAGGCCCTCTTCTTCAGCAAGCTCTCCGCCCTCGTCGATGCCGGCGTGCCGATCCTGCGCAGCCTCGATCTGCTGCGCCGTCAGCAGAGGGCTCCACGCTTCCGCCGGGCCCTCACCGGCATGGCGGAGGATGTGAACCAGGGGTCCAGCCTCGGGGCCTCGATGCGTCGCTGGCGCAAGGTGTTCGACGACCTCAGCATCGCCATGGTCGAGGCCGGCGAGACCGGCGGCGTGCTCGACGAGACCCTGCGGCGGCTGGCCAAGCTGCTGGAGGACAACCTCCGCCTCCGCAACCAGGTGCGCGGAGCGCTCGCCTATCCCGTGATCGTGCTGGTGATCGCCATCCTGGTGTTCCTCGGCATGACGATCTTCATCATCCCCGTCTTCGCGGGGCTCTACGAGCAGCTCGGTGCCGAACTGCCCGCGTTCACTCTCGTGATGGTGGAGTTCAGCAAGCTGCTGCGCTCCCCCTTCGTGTTCGTGCTCGTCGGCGGCCTGATCCTCGGGGGCTATCTCTTCGGCCGCTACTACGGCACGCCCGTCGGCCGGCGCCAGGTGGACGGATTCCTGCTGCGGCTGCCGCTGTTCGGCGAACTCATCCGCAAGACCTCCGTCGCCCAGTTCGCCCGCACCCTCGGTTCGATGTCCCGCTCCGGGGTGCCCATCCTCCAGGCGCTCGAGGTGCTGCGCGACAACACCTCCAACCGCGTGATCGGCGACGCCATCGGCGCCACCCGCTCCGAGGTGGCCGAGGGACTCCCCCTCAGCATCGCCCTGGCCAGCAAGAACGTCTTTCCCGACATGGCCGTGAGCATGCTGAGCATCGGCGAGGAGACCGGCGAGATGGACAAGATGGTGTCGAAGGTGGCGGATTTCTACGAGGACGAGGTGGAGACGGCCGTGAAGGCCCTCACCTCGGTCATCGAACCGATGATGATCGTCGTGGTGGGCACGATCGTGGGGGTGATCCTCGTGGCGATGTATCTGCCGATGTTCTCCATCTTCGACAAGATCAGGTGACAGCCCCGCCCCTCCCGGCCAGCGTCCTGCCGGCCAGCCAGCCGGAGGTCCAGCAGTGCTGGAAGTTGAAGCCACCCGTCACCCCGTCCACGTCGAGAACCTCCCCCACCAGGAAGAGGCCCGGCTGGATCCGGCTCTCCATCGTGGCCAGGTTCACCTCCCCGAGCGGGATGCCGCCGGCGGTCACGAACTCCTCGCCGAAGGGCCCCCGCCCCGCGACGGAATAGCGGCTGAGGCGCAGCTCCTCCACCAGCCGCCGCCGGGCCGGACCGGGAAGGTCGGCCAGGCGCAGCTCCGGATCGAGGCCCGCCGCCGCCACCAGGTGCCGCCAGAGGCGGCGTCCGATCCCCGGCAGGGCCGGGCTCGAGCCGAGGCATCGCCGTGGCTGCCGCCTGCAGAGATCGTCGATCAGGCGGTTGAGCGCATCCGGAGAGAGACCGTCGCTCCAGTCCACCACGAGGGTGGCCCGGTAGCCGTGCTCCTTCAGCAGACGGGCGGCGAAGGCGGTGAGCCGCAGGATCGCCGGGCCGCTCAGTCCCCGGTGGGTGATCAGCACCGGGCCCCGCTCCCGCAGCCGCCGATCGCCCAGCCGCAGTTCCAGCCGCACCGGATCCGCGGCCACCCCCGCCAGATCGCCGAGGGGATGGGGGGCCAGGCCGAGGCTGAAGAGGGACGGCACGGGTGGCACGAGTCCATGTCCCAGTGAGACGGCGATCCTGTGGCCGCTGGGATGGCTGCCAGTGGCCAGCACCAGGGCCTCGCAGCGGATCCGCTCCCCCTGCCGGCACGTCACTTCGAACCCCCCGGGCGGCGCCGGCAGGGCGCGGGCCCCGCCCAGCCCGATGCCGGTGAACAGCCGCACACCGGCGGCGGTGGCGACCCTGCGGAGACAGTCCACCACCGCGGCGGAGCGGTTGGCGCGGGGAAAGAGGCGGCCATCGGCCTCGCTCACCAGCTCCAGGCCGCGGTCCGCGAACCAGGCCACGGTGTCACCGCAGGCGAAGCGGGAGAAGGGGCCCCGCAGGGCCCGGCCGCCTCGGGGATAGTGCCGCACCAGATCGGCGGGATCCCAGCAGGCGTGGGTGACGTTGCAGCGCCCGCCGCCGCTGATCCGCACCTTGTGGAGGGGTTCGGCGGTGGCCTCCAGCACCACCACATCCGCCACTCCCCCCTCGGCGGCGGTGATGGCGGCCATGAAGCCGGCCGGTCCGCCACCGGCCACCACCACCGACGCATGGCTGGGCAGCATGGGGCGATGGAGCAGGCCTACCGATTCAGTGTCGCGCCGATGATGGACCGCACCGACCGGCACTTCCGGGTGCTGGTGCGTCAGTTCAGCCGCCGCTGCCTGCTGTACACGGAGATGGTGGTGGCCCGCGCCCTGCACCACACCCTCCGGCTGGGGGGGGCCGGGGCGGAGCCGGAACGCCGCCGGCGGCTGGAGAGGCTGCTCGGCTTCGATGGCGTGGAACGGCCGCTGGCGCTGCAGCTGGGGGGCGAGGATCCCCTCCAGCTGGCGGAGGCGGCCCGGCTGGCGGCCGACTGGGGATACGACGAGATCAATCTCAACGTCGGCTGTCCGAGCGAGAAGGTGCGGCAGGGACGTTTCGGGGCCTGTCTGATGGCCGAGCCGGATCGGGTGGCGCGCTGCGTCGAGGCGATGGCGGCGGCGGCGCCCCTCCCGGTGACCGTCAAGCACCGGATCGGCATCGACACGAGGGATTCCTTCGAGGAACTGCGGGACTTCGTCGACACCGTCGCTGCGGCGGGAGCACGGCGCTTCTCCATCCATGCCCGCAAGGCCTGGCTGAACGGCCTGGATCCCCGCCAGAACCGCACCGTCCCTCCGCTGCGCCGGGATCTGGTGCACCGGCTGAAGCGGGAAAGGCCGGCCCTGACCATCGAAGTGAACGGCGGACTGCAGTCCCTGCCGGAATGCCGCGAGGAGCTCACCCGGGTGGACGGGGTGATGGTCGGCCGGGCGGCCTACGACCATCCGCTCCGCTGGGCCGGGGTGGACGCGGAGATCTTCGGGGAGGGGGAGGCGGCGGTGGTGCGTCCGTCGCGCGTGGTGCGGGGCATGGCCGAACACGCCGAGCGGTGGTGCAGCGGCGGTGGAAGTCTCTGGCCGATCGCCCGGCCTCTGATGAATCTGGTGGAGGGGGTGAGTGGCGCCCGCCGCTGGCGGGCCCGGCTGGGCGAGGCGGCGTCGGTACGGGGGGCCTCGCCGGAGGTGCTCTGGAGGGCGGCCCGGGACCTGGAGGAGGCGGGACTCTGAGGCGGTGGGGCGCCCTCAGGACTCGGCGCCGGGCGCCTCCTCGGTGCCCATCCCGCCGTCAGGGTCCGCCGGGCCGGCACCCCCTCGGCGCCGCCGGGTGCGACCGGCTTCGAAACCGCCCTCCTCGGCCCAGGAGGACTCGCCGCCATAGCTGCGGTCCTCCCAGCCCCGCGCTCCGGAGGGGCGGGAGGGATCGGGCCCGGCCGACCGGTGACCGCCACCGCCCCGGCGCTGGAAACCGCCGCCGCCGCCACCGCCGCCACCGCGTGGCTCGGCCTTGTTGATGCGGAGGGGGCGACCCATCAGCTCGGCCCCCTGGAGGGCCTCGATGGCACGGTCCTCCATGGAGGGATCGGCCATCTCGACGAAGGCGAAGCCCCGCTTGCGGCCGGTGTCCCGCTCCAGGGGCAGGGAACAGTTCACCACGTCGCCATAGGGTGCGAAGAGCTCGATGACGTCTTCCTGCTCGGCGCGGAAGGGCAGATTGCCGACGAAAATGCTCACGGGGATTCTGGGAAAACCGGAAGAGGGATGCCTCCCGGGGAGGTGCCGGGCGGTGCCTCTGGCGACCTCGGCTCGCCGAGATTAGACCGCCGCAGCCGGGTTTCCGGTGACCTCCGGTACGCCCTGCCGGTTCAGCGCTCCGCCGGCATCAGCCGTTGCCGCCATGCCTCCAGCTGCCGCGCCACCTGCTCGAAGCCGGTGCCCCCCTCGCTGCGGCGGGCCGCCACCACCTGGCGGGGAGCGATGGCGCCGTGGATGTCCTCCCCGAAGGCGGGATGCAGCTGGCGCCAGCGGTCCAGCGGCAGCTCCGTCAGCAGCACTCCCTCCAGGAGGCAGGTGCGCACCAGCCCCCCCACCAGCTGGTACGCCTCGCGGAAGGGGACCCCGCGGGCCACGAGGTAGTCGGCCACGTCGGTGGCATTGGAATAGTCGGCGGCGACCGCCCGCTCCATCCGCTCGGGCCGGAATTCCAGACCCTCCTCGAACAGGATCGCCATCGCCTCGAGGCTGTCGAGGCAGGTGCGGACCCCGTCGAAGAGCGCCTCCTTGTCCTCCTGGAAGTCCTTGTTGTAGGCCAGCGGCAGACCCTTGAGGAGGGTGAGGGTGCCGACCAGATGGCCATAGACCCTCCCGGTCTTGCCCCGCACCAGTTCGGGCACGTCCGGATTCTTCTTCTGGGGCATCAGGCTGCTGCCGGTCGCGCAGCGGTCGTTGAGGGCCACGAAGCCGAACTCCTCGCTCGCCCAGAGGATCACCTCTTCGGCCAGCCGGCTCAGATGGGCCATCACCAGGCTCGCGGCGGCCAGGAACTCCACCACGAAATCCCGGTCGCTCACCGCATCGAGGCTGTTGGCGTGGAGGCCTTCGAAGCCCAGCTCGGCAGCGGTCTGGCGCCGGTCGATGGGGACGGGGGTGCCGGCCAGGGCGGCCGCGCCGAGGGGGCAGAGGTTCACCCGCCGCCTCACGTCGGCGAGGCGTTCCCGGTCCCGCTGCACCATCTCGAGATAGGCCAGCAGGTGGTGTGCCAGGCAGACCGGCTGGGCCCGCTGCAGGTGGGTGTAGCCGGGAATCAGCGTCTCCCGGTGACGCTCCGCCTGGAGGAAGAGGGCGCGGGCGAACCGCAGGAGCGCCGCATCGAGGACATCGATCCGGCGCCGCAGCCACAGGCGCAGATCGGTGGCCACCTGGTCGTTGCGGCTGCGGCCGGTGTGGAGTTTCTTGCCCAGGGGGCCCAGCAGTTCGGTGAGGCGGCGTTCCACGGCGAAGTGGACGTCCTCCGCCTCCACGCCCGGCCGGAAACGGCCCTCGGCCGCTTCGGCGCGGATGCTCTCCAGCCCCTCGATCAGCCGTTCGGCCTCGCCCGGTTCCAGCACGCCGCAGTCGCCCAGCATGCGGGCATGGGCCACCGAACCGTCCAGGTCCTCCTGGAGCAGCCCGATGTCGAAGCCGATCGAGGCGTTGAACCGGGCGATCTCCGGATGGAGACCCTGCTCGAAACGATCGCTCCAGGTGGCGGGCGGATTGGGATCGGCGGCCATCGCGAGGAGCCCTGCGCGGCTCCACAGCTTGCCATTCGCCCGGGGGTCACCCCGGCAGCAGCGGCGGCAGGGTCACCTCGTCGCGCACCTTGAGCACCACCATCGAGGCGTCGTCCTCGAGGCGGTGGTCGCTGCCCACGAAGCGATCGAGGCGGGCGAAGAGCTGATCGAGAATCCCCTGGGCATCCAGACCCGAACGGCAGGCGGCCTGGAAGGCGTTGCGGAGGCGACCCTCCTCGAAGCGGGAGCCGCTGAAGCCGCTGGCCTCGGTGACGCCGTCGGTGTAGTACAGCAGCACGTCGCCGGGCTCCAGCACCGTCCCTCCGCAGCCGTACTCCGCTTCCGGCTGGAGGCCGATGAGCAGCCCGGGGGCGTCCAGCAGGGTCATCTTGCCCGCTCCGCGATGCCAGTGCAGCGGGGGGTTGTGGGCCGCGTTGGCGAAGCGGAGCAGCCGCCGGCGGGGGTCGTAGTCGGAATAGAAGAGGGTGACGAAGCGGTGGGAGTGGGCCAGGTCCTCCTGGGCCAGCTTGTTGAGGTCGTGCAGGATGCGATCGGGAGGAAGACCGCTCAGCACCTCCGCCCGCAGCATCCCCCGCAGCAGCGTCATCAGCAGGCCCGCCGGGACCCCCTTGCCCATCACGTCGCCCATCACCAGGGCCCAGCGTCCCTGCTCCCGGCCGCGCCCCACCGCCTCCGGGCGGGTGGGGATGAAGTCGTAGTAATCGCCGCCCACCTGGAAGGCGGGACGGCAGCGGGCCGCCAGCTCCACCCCCTCGATCACCGGGCAGTGGTCGGGCAGCAGCTGCGACTGGATCTCGGCGCCGATGCTGAGCTGACGGTCGAGCCGTTCATGGCGCCGCCGGTCCTCCTGCAGCAGCTCGTTCTCCAGGGCGACGGCGGTCAGGTCGGCCACCAGCTGCACATGGCGGCGGTGCACCTCGCTCCAGCCGTATCCCCTCCTGCCGCTGAAGACGTAGAGACGCCCCTGCTGGCGGCTGCGGGCCACGATGGAGGTGGCGAAGACCTGCGCGTCTCCCAGCAGCCGGCGCAGCAGAGGATCGAGCAGATCCGCGACGCTCTCGTCCTCGGCGTGGCCCTGGAGCTGGGGGTCCGGCAGCGCCAGCAGCTGCCGCACCACCTCGCCGCAGCGGCGGGCCGGGGTGGCCTGGAGAAGCTCGCGCCGCAACCGCCCGTCGGGGTGGAAGGTGAGCAGCACGCAGCCCTCCGCCTCCACCAGCCGCGAGGCCACCAGAGGCACCAGCTCGAGGAACCGCTGGAGGTTGGTGAAGCTCCTCAACGCGAACGCCAGCGAGCTCAGGAGCTCCTGGGTGCGCCGCTGCTCCCGGTTGAGGCTGTCGAGCAGCTGCCGGACCGAAGCCGTCCCCGCCGGCATCGCGGTTCCCTTCCGCGGCGATGCCGCCGCGCGGGAAGACCGTGGAGGCGGCTTGCCGCTCAAGGAGCTGCCGCGGGGGGAGCCGCGAACCTTAACCGATCAGCGCACGGCTTTGGCGAGGGCGGACCGGCCCTCGACCGGCGCCCGCAGGGCCTGCTCCAGGGGGGCGCGGCCGTAGTCCCGCTCCAGCAGATCCATCACCTCCCGGCCGAAATCGCCGGGATTGCGGCGGAAGGCCTCCAGGCACACGCGGCCGAAGGTGCGGCCCATCGGCTCGGGATTCCAGAGCAGCTTGCGGGCCGTCCAGGGAAGCATGCTCATCGGGTCGTAGCCGGGCCTGAGGATCCCCTGGTCGAAGGCGTACTGCTCGAGGTGGGTGTGGGGCTGCAGGCCGATGAAGAAGATGGCGGGCGACACCCGCCCGGCCCCGAAGATCTTCTCCAGCTCCCGGTGGTACGCCACGGTCTGGCGGATCGTCTCGGGACGCTCGTCGATGACGTTGAAGGAATAGTTCACCGAGACGTGCTCGCGGAACCCGGCCTGGGCGAGCAGCCGGCAGTTCTCCAGCACGGTGCGCAGGTTGTAGCCCATCCGCATCCGGCGGACGAGTTCCTGGCTGCCGGAGGTGATGCCGATCTCGAAGTAGCTCATGCCCGTGGCCACCATCAGCTCGGCGAGCTCCGCATCGAGGTTGTCGGCGCGGATGTAGGCGGCCCAGCGGATGTCGTCCATGCCGGCGGCGAGGATCGCCCGCAGCAGCTGCTTGGCCTCCTCGATGTAGCGGCGGGCGGGGATGAACTGGGCATCGGTGAACCAGAAGGAACGCACGCCCCGGTCGTGGAGCTGGCGCATCTCCCGCACCACCTCCTCCACCGGGTTGACGCGCACCGCTTTCCCCTCCACCACCGTGTAGACGCAGTAGCAGCAGTTATGGGGGCAGCCCCGTTTGGTCTGCACCCCCACGTAGAAATCGCCTCCCTCCAGATACCACTCCAGCTGGGGCCAGATCGAGGCGATGTAGTCGTAGTCGCAGGCGGTCTTCTCCATGCCGGCGGGCGGCTCGTGGATGAGACCGGGCCGTGGCGTCTCCCCCGCCAGGAAGCACCGCTCGCCCGCCAGGGGCTCGCCGCGGAGCAGCTTGGCCAGCAGGGTCTCGCCTTCCCCCACCGACACCACGGTGCCGCGCGGCAGCTGGCGGCCCAGCTGCTCGTAGAACACGCTCACGGCCCCTCCACCCACCACCGCCACGGCGGCGGGATCGTGGCGGCGGGCGCGACGCAGCCCGCGGCGCACCAGGCGCAGGTTCCGCCGCAGCTCGCCGTAGTAGGCCCCCATCAGGCGGAGGCCCCCGAGGGCGCCGCGCAGCCGCCGCAGCGGATGGCGCGCGTAGAAGATCTCGAAGGAGTGCTGCAGGGGATTGCCGCCGCGGCCGTCCACCGGCGCGTAGATCTGGATGTCGCGCCAGGAGAAGACCAGCACGGTGGGGCGGAACGCGTCGACGGTCTCCAGCAGGCTGCGCTCCACATCGGGTGCGGGCACCGCGGCCAGGTCGAGGATGCGCTGGCCGACGGAAGGCATCACCTTGTGCAGGTGGTCGGCCAGGTAGATGGGTCCGATCGGGAAGATCGGATTGCAGGGCAGCCGCACCAGCAGAACCCGGTGGTCGATCAAGGCGAGCTCCGGATCTCCGGCGGCTGGGACGCTAACAACCGTTCCTGGACAGCAGCGGCCCGGCGCCGGAGGTCCGGCGGCAGCCACGGCAGCCAGGCGGCGTGCACGCACAGCCTCGGCCGCAGCGTCCAGCCGGCGGCGGCCAGGACACGTTCGAGGTGCTCCGGCTTCGGCTGGGGATAGGCGGGGTTGATCACATCGGCGGTGTCGATGCCGCCCAGATCGTCGATCCCCGCCTCCAGGGCCTCCGGCAGGTCCCGGACCGGCCAGAGGTTGGGGGGCACCTGCAGATGCACCTCGGCCGGCAGGATCGCCCGGGCCAGCCGGATCGTGCCGAGCAGCTCCCGCCGTTCCCGCGCCGGCAGGGGCGTCGCCGCGGCTCCGTCGGGCCGCCAGGGCTGGAGGATCACCTCCTGGAGGTGCCCCCAGCGCCGCTGCAGGGCCGCCAGCTCTTCCAGGGCGCGGCGGCGGTCGTCCGTCGTTTCCCCCACCCCCAGCAGCAGTCCGCTGGTGAAGGGGATGCCGAGGCGCCCCGCCTGCTCCAGCTGAGCCAGCCGCAGTTCCGGCGACTTGCTCGGGGCGTGGCGGTGCAGCGCCGCGTGGGCGGGCCCGAGCCCCTCCAGCATCAGTCCCATGGAGGGGTTGAGCCTGCCGAGGGCCGCCATCTCCCCCACCGACAGGGGTCCGGCGTTGGTGTGGGGCAGCCGGCCGAGCGCCAGGGCCAGCCGGGACAGCGCCACCAGACGGCGGAACCAGCGGCGGCGATGGCGGGAGGCGGGGGCCACCTCGCCGCTGAGCAGCAGCACTTCGGCGGCCCGGGGCCGCTCGAGCAGTCGCTGCCGCGCCGCCGCCGGATCGAGGGCGTCCCGGAGGGGGTCGGCGGGGTCCGGCGGTCGCCGGAAGCTGCAGTAGCCGCAGGCGTTGAAGCAGCTGCGGGTGGGCACCAGCGTCAGGCTGGGGCTCCAGGTGACGACCCGCCCCTCGGCGGCGTCGGGCGGGGAACCCGGGAATTTCTTCATGAATCCCGCT
>CAZVPB010000019.1:0-19366 GCA_964628165.1 uncultured Cyanobium sp. | reverse complement strand
CCGGGGGTGGTGCTGGTGCTGCGCTGGTTCTGGTGGCGGATCAACGCCGCCGCCGAACTCGCCTCCATGCTCGGCGGCTTCCTGGTGGGCTTCTCCACCTCGGTGGTGCCGGTGCTGCGGATCGAGGATTACGGCGTGCGCCTGCTGGTGACCACGCTGCTCACCGCCATCCTCTGGATCCTGGTGATGCTGGCGACACCGCCGGAGAGCGCCTCGGTGCTCGAACGTTTCGTGCTGCAGGTGCGGCCGGCCGGACCGGGCTGGCAGGCCTGGCGGCGGCGGACGGGCGTCGAGCCCGCCGAAACGCTGCTGGATCTGGTGGTGAAGCTGGTGCTGAGCTGCGCGGTGCTGTTCGGTGCCCTGCTGGGACTGGGGGGCTTCCTGCTGCGCCAGCCGCTGCTGGGCTGGGGCGCCCTGCTCACGGTGGTGGCCGGCGTGGCGGGCCTGCGGCAGCGGTCCCGCCTCCAGGCCCTCCTGCGGGGGAGATGATGGCAGCAGCGTCCCCGGCCTCCGTGCAGTTCCTCCGCACCACCCTCCTCCCCGCGGCGATCGTGCTGCTCTTCGGGCTGGCCCTGTTCGCCGTGAGCGCCCGGATCTGGCTGCCGGGGGACATGGCCGCCCCCGCGCCGACCGGTTGAGACAATCCCTCCATGCCGGATGACGCCCTGCCGTTCCCCGAGAGTCCCGCCGAGCTGGCCCTGGATCCCGAGGTGCTGGCCCACGAGCTGGCGGAGGAGCTCCTCGGCGATCCGCTCGACGAGATCGAGGCGGCCGAACCCACCGCCGCGGTCGTGGCGGCAGAGTGCGACCGGGGCCTGGAGCTGCTCGGCGGTGGCCACGAGCAGCGGATGCAGGGCCTGAGGATCTTCTGCGAGCACCGCGACCCGCGCGCCTTTCCGCTGCTGCTGCCGCTGCTGGAGGAGTCCTGCCCGATCCTGCGGATGAGCGCCGTCTACGCCCTCGGCCGCAATCCCCACCCCCTGGCGGTGTCCCCCCTGCTCCAGCTGCTGGCCTCGGACGACAACGGCTACGTGCGCAAGGCGGTGGCCTGGAGCCTGGCCAACTATCCCGACGCGCCGATCCTCAACCCGCTGATCCGCTCCCTGCAGATGGACATCGCGGCGGTGCGGCTATGGGCCGCCAGTTCCCTCGCCGATGCGGGCGCCACCGGCGCCGCCAAGGCCGATCCGGCCGCCGCCCAGCTTCTGCTCACCCTCCGCATCGACAGTGAGCCGGCGGTGCGCAGCAACAGCGCCTGGTCCCTCGGCAGGCTCTATCCCGATCTGGTGCCGCCGCGCCAGCAGGAGGTGGTGGAGACCCTTCTCCAGGCCATGCTCCACGACAGCGATTCCACCGTGCGGGACGAGGCGCGCCTCGCCCTCGAGCAGCTGGAGCGCCCCGACATCCTCGAGCGGCTGCAGACCCTGGTGGACGAGGGGCTGCTCAGTTGACGCCGGGGTGCCGGATGCTGCGGCCGCAGGCCGGGAATCGCGGTTAGCATCCCCCCACCTTCCCCCTCGCACCTGGATGGCACAGCGCACCATCCGTTTCCGCATCCGGCCCGACGGCCGTGTGGAGGAACTGGTCGAAGGGGTCCGGGGCGAGGGCTGCGAGCAGCTCACCGAGCGGATCGAGACCCGCCTGGGTGTGGTGCAGCAGCGCCGTCCCACGGCCGAGGCTTTCCAGGCCGGCGAGCGGATCGCCAGCCACGAGCGGCAGCCCCTGCGTCAGCACCACTCCGCCTGATCCGATGTCCCACTTCAGCAGCGTCAAGACCGAACTCCGCGACCGCCAGGCCCTGGTGGAGGCCCTCACCGACCTCGGCCATCCGCCTGCCCCGGAGGCAGCCCAGGTGCGTGGCTACCGCGGCCAGACCGTATCCGCCGACGTGGCGGTGCCCCAGCCCCACGGGGCCGACATCGGCTTCCGCCTCAACGAGGCGACGGGCTGTTACGAACTTGTGACGGATCTGCAGCTGTGGAAGCAGCCGGTGCCCGTCGAGCGGTTCCTCGCCCAGCTCACCCAGCGCTACGCCCTGCGCACCCTGCTGGCGGCCACCGCCGAGGAGGGCTTCACCGTGAGCGAGCAGAAGGACCAGCTCGACGGCAGCATCGAACTGGTGGTCACCCGCTGGGACTGATCCGGTGAGCGCCGGCGTCGATCCCTCGATCGCCTACGCGGCGGCCCCCGCCTCCTCCACGAACCCCACCGGCCACGAGCCGGTGCTGGGGGGAGCTCTCCGCCAGAAGGCGGTGTGGGTCGATGAAGCGGTCTGCATCGGCTGCCGCTACTGCGCCCACGTGGCCGCCAACACGTTCGTGGTGGAACCCGACTGGGGCCGTTCCCGGGTGATCCGCCAGGACGGCGACAGCACCGAACGGATCCAGGAGGCGATCGACACCTGCCCGGTGGACTGCATTCACTGGGTGGCCTACGAGCGGTTGCCTGCGCTGCAGGAGCAGCTGCGGGAGCAGGAGCTGCAGCCCCTTGGCCTGCCCTCTCCGGCCCGGGTGCGCCGCACCCTGCCCCGCGCCGACGGACACGGCGCCGCGTGAGCGTTCCCACCCGGCGCTTCGGCCGCACCGGGTTGCCCATGCCCCTGCTCTCCCTGGGGGGCATGCGCTTCCAGCAGAGCTGGACCGACCTGCCGCCGGAAGCGATCGAGCCGCAGACCCAGGCCAATCTGCGGCAGCTGCTGGAGCGGGCGGTGGAGGAAGGCCTGCACCACATCGAGACCGCCCGGCATTACGGCACCTCCGAGCGCCAGCTGGGCTGGCTGCTGCCGCAGGTGAGCGACCGCCGCCGCATCCTGCAGAGCAAGGTGCCCCCCCACGACGATCCCGGCGTCTTCGAGGCCGAACTCCGCACCACCTTCGCGCGGCTGGGGCTCGATGCCGCCGCAGGAGAGGGGCCGCAGCTGGATCTGCTCGCCATCCATGGCCTCAACCTGCCGGAGCATCTCGAGCAGACCCTGCGGCCGGGAGGCTGTCTCGAGGTGGCGCGCCGCTGGCAGGCCGAGGGGAGGATCGGCCACGTGGGCTTCTCCACCCATGCGCCGCTGCCGCTGATCCTCGAGGCGATCGCCAGCGATGTCTTCGACTACGTGAACCTGCACTGGTACTTCATCCGTCAGGACAACACGCCGGCGATCGAGGCCGCCCGCGCCCACGACATGGGGGTGTTCCTGATCAGCCCCACCGACAAGGGGGGCCATCTCCACACCCCCTCCGCGAGGATCCGCGACCTCTGCGCGCCGCTCCACCCCATCGTGTTCAACGACCTCTTCTGCCTTTCCGCACCCGGGGTCCACACGATCAGCGTCGGGGCGGCGCGGTCCTCCGACCTGGATCTGCATCTGGAGGCGGTGCGGCTCCTGCCCCGGGCCGCCGAGCTGCTGCCGCCGATTCTGGAGCGGCTCGAGGGAGCCCGCCGGGAGGCCCTCGGTGACGCCTGGCTCGACACCGGCCGGACGGAACTGCCCGCATGGCAGGACACCCCCGGCGGCCTCAACCTGCCGGTGCTGCTCTGGCTCCATGAGCTGCTGGCGGCCTGGGACCTCGAGGGCTTCGGCCGCGCCCGTTACGGACTGCTGGGGCAGGGGAGTCACTGGTTTCCCGGCGCCAACGCCGATGCCCTCGATCACCAGGTGAGCGAGGCGGAGCTGCGCGCGGCGCTGGGCGGCCATCCCTGGGCCGAGAGCATCCCGGCGATCCTGCGGGGCCTGCGGGAGCGGCTGGGGGGCACAGCCGTTCAGCGCCTGCAGCAGGACTGAACGGGGGTTGCGCCCTTCAGCGGCCGCCGGCCGGCGGCACAAGCGGACTCCGCTGAGGCACTCCCACCGGTCGCGGGAAGGCGGCCGGGCAGGGCGCCACCGGCCGCAGCCACACCGCATGCCGCACGCCCCGCTGCCGGGGAAGGTCATGCCGTTCGACGCGCGCCACCCCGGCGGCCAGGCGGGCGGCCGCCTGGCGCAGCTCCCGCTCCTCGTCAGCGCCCCACAGGCCCCGGTAGAGCAGGGCCAGTCCGTCGGGCCGCAGCAGCGGTACCAGGTATTCGGCCACCACCGGCGGCCGCGCCACGGCGCGGGCCATCGCCCGGTCGAACCGGCCACGGCAGGCGGGCGCGTGGCCGGTGCGTTCGATCCGCTCCGCCCGCAGCTCCACCCGCTCCCCCAGACCGAGGTCCGTGGCCATGGCCCGCACCGCCTCCACCTTGCGTCCCACCGAATCGACCAGGGTGAGGCGGGCGTGCGGCAGAGCGATCGCCACCGCCAGTCCCGGGAAGCCGCCGCCGCTGCCCACGTCGATCAGCCGCAACGGGCGGCCCTCCAGCTCGCCGCCACCGGCCAGCAGCTCGTGGTGGGGCCAGAGGCTGTCGTACACCTGGGCGATCCAGTAGTCCTCCCCCTCCACCAGGCGGGTGAGGTTGAGCCGTGCGTTCCACCGACGCAGCAGCTCCTGGAGCCGCCGCAGCTGGTCCAGCTGGGTCCGGTCGGGCTGCCAGCCCAGCTGCCGCCAGAGTTCAGGATCGGGCGGCGCGGTGGCTTCGGGCGGCATCCTGGCGCTTGCGGCGGCGGTTCCTAGGATCGCCTCGACCGTGCCGGAACCACGCCGCGCCGCCCACGGCCCATGCCCTCTTCCCCCCCGAACGCCTCCCCGCCCCCCAGCCACTACGACCTGCTGCAGGTGCCTGCCTCGGCCAGCGCCGACCAGCTGCGCCGGTCCTTCCGCCTGCTCAGCAAGCGCTACCACCCCGACACCACCACCCTGCCCGCCGGCGAGGCCCAGGAGGCATTCCGCCGCCTGCGCCAGGCCTACGCGGTGCTCAGCGATCCCGGCAGCCGACGGGCCTACGACGATGAGCTGCGGCGGGCCGTGGCGGTCGCGACGGCGGCCCCCCGGCCGGCGGCGAGGGTGGTGCGGCCGGTGCCGGTGCGCCGGGCCCTCTCCGGCGGTGAATGGTTCGCCCTGCTTCTGCTGGCCGTGGCGCTGCTGCTGAGCCTGATCATGGGTATCGGGGTGGCCTGGGCCCGCGGCATGGAGCTCATGCACCGCCCCAGCTGGTGGTCGCCCCCGCCGGAGCCTCCGCTCGCCGTCGCCGCAGGCACCCCGCCGGCCTCCGGCGAGATCCCCACCACGGCAAGCCCTGCCGTCGAGAGCCCTGCCGATGACCTCCCTGCCGCCTGAGCGCACGCCCCTCTACAACCACCCGCTGCCGGCGCTGGAGGCCTGGCTGCGGCAGCTGGGCGCCAGCCAGAGGCGGGAACGGCCGGAGTCCTGGGACCTGGAGCAGCCCCGCTGGTCGGCGCGGATCGAGCTGGAGACCGAGGAACTCAAGGTGAGCTGGGACCACGACGGCCGCCACAGCGTGCGCCACTTCCCCTACGGACTCTCCCGCGCCGACGTGGAGGCGGCGATCCTGGCCGGTCCCTAGAGCCGGTCGAGGGCGCCGGCGAGGGCTCCGTAGCAGTGGTCGAGCTGGTGGTCGGTGATGCAGAGGGGCGGCAGGAGGTAGACCACCGAGCCGAGGGGGCGCAGGAACACCCCCTGCTCGAGCATCAGGCGCTGCAGGCGGCGGCCGGCCGGATGGAGGTAGTCGAGCCCCGGCCCACTCAGGTCGAAGGCGGCGATGCTGCCGGTGAGCCTCGGCCTGCGGACGCCGGGGTGGCGGGCCAGGGCCTCCAGGCGTGGCCGGTGGCGCGCCTCCATGCCGCGATGGCGCCAGGGGGCCCGCTCCAGCAGGTCGAGGCTGGCGAGGGCGGCGGCGCAGCCGAGCGGATTGGCGGTGAAGCTGTGGCCGTGATAGAGGGTGTGGCGGGGTTCCTCGCTGAGGAAGCCGCGGTAGATCGCCTCGCTGGCCAGGGTCACTCCCATCGGCAGGAAGCCGCCGGTGAGCCCCTTGGAGAGGGCCATCAGATCGGGCTGTACCCCGGCGCCGGTGCTGGCGAAGAGGTGGCCGCTGCGGCCGAACCCCATCAGCACCTCGTCGGCGATGAGCAGGGCGCCCGTCCGCCGGGTCCGCTCCGCCACCGCCCGCAGGAAGCCCGGCCGCACCATGGCCATGCCCCCCGCCCCCTGCACGAGGGGCTCGAGGATCACCGCGGCGGTGGGCACCTCCAGCAGCTCGTCGAGACGGGCCAGCGCTGCCCGCTCGCGGCCCTCCACCCCGTCGTCGTTCCACCAGGTGGCGGGCCAGGGGGCGCGGGCCACCGAGAAGAGCAGGGGCTCGAAGGGCTCCGAGAAGAGGGAGCGGGCGCCCACCGCCATCGCCCCGAAGGTGTCGCCGTGGTAGGCGCCCTCGAAGGCGATCAGGCGATCACGGGGTTCACCACGGTTGCGCCACCACTGCCAGGCGATCTTGATCGCCACCTCCACCGCGGTGGAGCCGTTGTCGGAGAAGAACAGCCGCTGCAGCCCGCTGAGGGCACTGAGCCGTTCGCCGAGACGCTCCGCAGGGGGGTGGCGGAAGTCGGCGAAGATCACCTGCTCCAGCCGGGCGGCCTGGCGGGCGACGGCCGCGGCGATGGAGGGTTCGCCGTGGCCGTGAAGGGTCACCCACCAGCTGCTGATGGCGTCGATCAGCTCGCGGCCGTCGTCGAGTTCGAGCAGGGCTCCCCGCCCGCCCACCGCCCGCAGGGGCGGATCGGCCGTGGCGGCCTGGATGAAGGGGTGCCAGAGATGGGGATGCCAGGGGTCCTGCGACGTCGCCATGGTCGGCGCCCTCAGCGGCAGTGGCCCGGCAGGGGCGCGGTGCCGCCGCCATCGCAGTCGTGCCCACGGCGCGTGATGAACTCGATGTCGGTGAAGATCACCAGGATCGCGCCGCAGATCACGGCCACCGCCGCACTCACCAGCCAGTCCCTGCGGGTCATGCCGAGAGGCTAGAGGGGAGCCGGCTGGCCAGCCATTGCCGCTGCAGGGCCGCGGCGGTGAGGGGCTCCAGCGGCGGCAGCTCCGCCAGCACCGGCACCCGAGCGAAGGATTCGAGGGTGCGGGGATTGTCGGGATGGACCGGACCGTTGAGCACCAGCCCGAGCACCGGGATCGCCCGGCGGCGCAGCGCCTCGAGGGAGAGAAGGGTGTGGTTGAGGGTGCCCAGGCCGCTGCGGGCCACCAGCAGCACCGGCAGCCCCCAGCGGCGGATCTGCTCGATCTGCAGGGCGTCGCGGGTCAGGGGCACCAGCAGGCCGCCGGCCGTCTCCACCACCAGCGGACCCTCCACGAGTGGCAGCCGCAGGCGGTCCGGCTCGATCCGCACGCCGTCCCGCTCCGCCGCCCAGTGGGGGGACACCGGCGCCGTCAGGCGGTAGGCCTCCGGCAGGATCCGCTGCGGCGGCAGGCCGAGCAGGACGCGCAGCCGCTCACTGTCGGTGCCCCCCTCGGTGCCGCTCTGCACCGGCTTCCAGTAGGTGGCACCGAGACCCTGCACCACCAGGGCGCTCACCACCGTCTTGCCCACGTCGGTGTCGGTGCCGCAGACGATCAGGCGCATCGCGGGGCCCCCGGCCGCCGGGCGACCATCACCAGCACCTCCCAGGTGAGGGGAGCGGAGTCGGGCCAGTGGCGCAGCAGCCGGCGCAGCTGGCCGCTCGACAGCGGGGGCCGGCGGCTGGCCACCGCCCCGAGGCCCCCCAGAAGCCGCAGAGCGTTCCGGCCCCCCTGACGGGGGCGGCTGAAGCGGTGCACCCGGGCCACGGCCAGATCCAGGCCCGCCCGGCCTGCCGCGGCGACGAGTTCGTGGGCGACGGGGAGATCGAGGGCGGTGCAGGGCACCGCCGCCGCCGCCGCCGCGCGGCGCCACTGGGGAAAGCTGCCGGCGCAGGGCACCGCCAGCACCAGCCAGCCCGCCGGCGCCAGGGCCTCCGCCCAGCTCCGCAGCTGGTGGGCGGGGGCCTCGAGCCATTGCAGCGAGAAGCTGGAGGCCAGCAGCGCGGCCTGGCGCATCCCCGCGGGCAGCCCCCGGTTGAGATCCCACAGCAGCCCGCCGGCGCCGCCGGCCAGCGGATTGCGCCCCAGCAGTTCGGGGCAGTGGTCGAGCTGCAGGGGCGGATGCTCCCTGAGGCCTGGCCAGCGATCGAGCAGGGCCCGGCTGAGCAGCCCGCTGCCGGCCCCGAGGTCGGCCCGAGGGCCCGCCGCCAGAGGCAGGTGGCGGCAGAGGCCCGCCAGGCGCCAGGCCACCCCCCGCTGCAGTCCGGCGTGGCGTTCGTACGCCGCGGCGCGGCGTCCGAAGGCCCGTTGCACGCTCACGGCGAAATCCGGCGGCGCCGTGGTGGCGGGGTGAACGGTCATGGGCCGAAGCGGTCCTTCAGCCAGCTGCGGCTGAGGTCGATCACGGGGCTGCCGAGCAGGGCGTGGCCGGTTCCCTCGAGGCGGATCACGTCCGCCTGCGGCAGGGCCTGCCGCAGCTGCTCCCGCGCCTCGGGAACCACGATGTTGTCCGCGGCGGCCTCCACCAGCAGCACCGGCACCCCTGCGGGGAAGCCCCGCGGCAGGGAGGCGGTCTGCCGCAGCAGTTCCAGATCCCGGCCCAGCAGCTCCCGGTCGATCGCCCCGGCGGGCCCCTGGGCGGGCCCCGGCGGCATGCCCTCGGCCGGCTGCGGCGCGGCGGCCTCGGCAAGGAAGGACCTCAGCATCGGGCGGGGATCCCCATGGGCGTCGGCGAGAACGGCGGCCATGCCGTCGAGGGCCGTCCGCAGCCGCCTCCCCGCCGGTCCCCGGGGCACGAACCGGGCGAAGCTGGCGAGCAGCACCACCGCCTCGGCCCGCTCCAGCAGCTCCGGCGGCAGCAGGTGGGGGCCGAGCGAGTGGGCGATCAGCACCCGGCTGCCCTGCGGTTCCCACTCCGGCAGGCGGGGCGAGGCACCGCCGTAGCCCCGCTCGCCACTGCGCCAGCTCCACCCCTCGGCGCCGAAGGCCTCGGGCCAGCCGATCCAGCCCGCGGCATCGCCGGCCCAGCCGTGCATGGCGATCACCTGCAGCGACGGCGGCTCAGGGGGCGGCATGGGCAGGGCCGAGGGCGGTGAGCAGTCGCGGCAGGGTGTCCGCGGGCAGATCCTGCCGCACCACCAGCCGCAGCCGGGACGTGCCGGCCGGCACCGTGGGCGGCCGGATCGCCACGCTCAGCAGGCCCTGGCGCTCCAGGCGCTGCTGCAGGGCCAGCGCCGCCGCCTCGCTCCCCGCGATCAGCGGCAGGATCGGCCCCTCGCCGGCCGGACGTTCCCAGCCCGTCTCCGCCAGCGACTGCCGCCAGCGCTCCGCCCGGCGGCACAGCGCCCGCCCCGCCCCGTGCTCCCGCCGCAGCACCCCGAGCGCCGCCAGGGCCCCGGCCGCCAGGGGCGGCGCCAGGGCGGTGGTGTAGCGGAATCCGCCGCTGCGCTGCAGCAGCCACTCCCCCAGCACCGGCTCGGTGGCGAGGAAGGCGCCGCCGCTGCCGAAGGCCTTGCCGAAGGTGCCGCTCACCACCGCCACGCCGCCGACATTCCAGCCGAGCCCGCGACCGCCCTCCCCGAGCACGCCGAGGGCATGGGCCTCGTCGAGCAGGAGCAGGGCCCCGTGGCGGCGGCAGAGGGCGGCCAGGCCGCCCACGTCGGGACTCGTGCCCTCCATGCTGAAGAGGCTTTCGCTGAGCACGAGCAGGCGCTGGCGGGGGGCCGCCCGGCGCGCCGCCGCCAGCTTCTGCTCCAGGTCCTGGAGGTCGTTGTGGGCGAACCGCTGCAGCCGTGCGCCGCTGGCCCGCACCCCCGCCAGCAGGGAGTGGTGCACGAGGCGGTCGGCGAGCACCAGGCTGTGGCGGTCCGCCAGGGCCGTGACCGCGGCGAGATTGGCCTGGAAGCCGCTGGGGAACAGCAGCACCCGCTCCCGTCCCAGCCAGGCGGCCAGTTCCCGCTCCAGATGCCCGTGCACAGGGCGGGTGCCGCTCACCAGGCGCGACGCCCCCGCCCCCAGCCCCTCGGCGGCCATCGTTTCCGCCGCCGCCGCGGTCACGTCGGGGTGGCGGCTGAGGCCGAGGTAGTCGTTGCTGGCCAGGTCGAGCAGCGGCGGTCCTCCCCCGGCCGGCCGCAGCAGGGCTCCGCAGCTGGTGCCCGCCCGGCTGAAGCTGCGCAGGGCGCGGCGGCGCGCGGCCGGCAGCGCGGCCAGGGCCGCGCCGATCTCCTGCCGCCAGGGGGCCTCTTCAGCGTCGGATCCGCCGGGGTCCATGGTCTGCGCGTTCCCGCCGGGGAGGGCACCAGTGTGCGGGCTCAACCGCCGGGATCCCCCGTCTCGATGGTCAGAAGGGTTTCGAGGCGGGAGGGACCTTCGCCCCGGTAGCTCCCCTCCACCGGGGCGGCATCGGCGGGACGGGCGGCGGCGGCCAGGGCCACGTGGGTTTCCCCCACCTGGGTGCCATGGGTGGGGTCGAAGCCCCTCCAGCCCGCCTCCGGCACGTACACCTCAGGCCAGGCGTGGAGGTAGCGGCGGCGCGCGCCGGCCCGGCCGCGGGCCTGGTAGCCGCTCACGAAGCGGCCCGCCCAGCCGCGGCAACGGCACACGGCGAGGAAGAGCATCGCCAGATCACGGCAGGCGCCGCCGCCCCGCCGCAGGGTCTCCTCCGGGGCATGGGCCTCCCCCTCCTCACGGATCTCCCGCCGGAGCTCCTCGTGCAGGTACCGGTTGAGGCTGTCGAGAAAAACGAGACCGTCCTCGCTGGCGCTGCCCAGGCGCAGGGCCAGCTCCCGCACCGGCGGGGCGGCCTCCCCGGTGGTGAGCCACGGCGCCAGGCGCTGCCGCAGCAGGGGGTCGTACGGCTCCTGCACGGGCAGGGCGGCGGGCAATCCGCTGCTCCCCGCGGCCGGGGCCCCGGTGCACAGGTCCAGTTCGCTGTCGATCTGCAGGTGGGCCGTCTCTCCGGCGAAGCGCAGCTCGGTCACGAGATTCCCGTCCGGATCGAGCCCCTGCCAGCGCGCCTGGGGCGGCGGATCCACGACCAGGCGATGAAGGTGCAGGTTCAGGGCGCCATCGCTGCGGGGGCTCAGCCGGATGCGGTGGGCGCCGAGCCGCACCGGCCGCTCATAGCGGTAGGTGGTGCGATGGCGGATCCGGAATCGCATCGGCGGTGGCGCTTGAAGGGAGAGAGGTCTCAGGCCGGCACGATCCCCCAGTCCTGCTTCACCTGGAGGCTGGTGATCTCCCAGGCCTCCTCGGAGGGCACCAGGGGGGCGTCGACGGCGCGGGGGGTGAGGCGACGGCGCCCGAATTCCTCCTGCAGCAGCAACTGGAAGAGAACGGCCTCGGAGATGAGCAGGTTGACGTGTTCGATCCCGCCCAGCCTGCCCACGAGGGCCGGATCGCCCTGGCAGCTGCGCAGGGCCGCCAGCCGTTCCCGCAGCCAGGCCCATTCGTACTGCAGCATCGGTTCGGTGCACCGCTGCAGGTTCTCGCGGTAACAGGTGGCATGGCACTTCAGGGCCTCCGTGGACATCCGCTGGAGACCGTCGGCGGACTGGAGCAGGCGCAGCACGTCACTGAGGAAGCTCATCGCCTCATTTCCTCTCGAAACAACCCGGGCCCCATAGGATGGGCCGATGCCCATGAGCCGCCCCGGTGGCACCGCCACGGCCGAGACGACCCCGCCGCTCGCCGAACTCTTTCCCTTCCCGCTCGATCCGTTCCAGATCGAGGCGATCGACGCTCTCGATCAGGGCCACTCCGTGGTGGTGAGCGCCCCCACGGGGTCGGGCAAGACGCTGGTCGGCGAATATGCGATCCATCGGGCTCTGGCCCATGGCCAGAAGGTTTTCTACACTACCCCTCTCAAGGCCCTTTCGAACCAGAAACTGCGGGATTTCCGGCATCAGTTCGGAACGGAGAAAGTGGGTCTTCTCACCGGCGATCTCAGCCTCAACCGTGAGGCGCGGATCGTGGTGATGACGACGGAGATCTTCCGCAACATGCTGTATGCGGAGATCGATCATCCCGATGACGATCCCCTCGCCGATGTGGAGACGGTGGTGCTCGACGAGTGCCACTACATGAACGACACCCAGCGGGGCACGGTGTGGGAGGAGTCGATCATCCACTGTCCGCCGCCGGTGCAGCTGGTGGCCCTCTCGGCCACGGTGGCCAACGCGGGCCAGCTCACCGACTGGATCGAGAAGGTGCACGGCCCCACCCGGCTGGTGCTCAGCGACCACCGTCCGGTGCCGCTGCGGTTCAGCTTCTGCAGCGCCAAGGGGCTCCACCCCCTCCTCAACGACGAGGGAACCGGGCTCCATCCCAACTGCAAGGTGTGGCGCCCCCCCAAGGGACAGCGCCGCAAGGGGCCGAAGACGCCCCGTCCCCCCCAGCCGGAGGCCCCGCCCATCCCCTTCGTGGTGGCTCAGCTGGCGGAGCGGGAGATGCTGCCCGCCATCTACTTCATCTTCAGCCGCCGCGGCTGCGACCGGGCCGTGCGCGATCTGGCCCGCACCTGCCTGGTCACCCCGCAGGAGCAGGCCCGCATCCGCGAACGACTGGAGGCCTTCGCCGCCGCCACGCCGGAGGCGGTGCGGGAGGGGGGGCACGCCGATGCCCTCCTGCGGGGCGTCGCCGCCCACCACGCCGGCGTGCTGCCGGCCTGGAAGGAGCTGATCGAGGAGCTGTTCCAGCAGGCCCTGGTGAAGGTGGTGTTCGCCACCGAGACCCTGGCGGCGGGCATCAACATGCCGGCCCGCACCACGGTGATCTCGGC
The DNA here is from genome assembly GCA_964628165.1 of uncultured Cyanobium sp. Lineage (GTDB taxonomy): Bacteria > Cyanobacteriota > Cyanobacteriia > PCC-6307 > Cyanobiaceae > Cyanobium. The sequence goes on along the minus strand of CAZVPB010000019.1, from coordinate 6,661 downwards.
CCTCTCGAAGCGCACCGAGCGGGGCCACCGGCCGCTGATGGGCAGCGAGTTCCTGCAGATGGCGGGCCGGGCGGGCCGCCGCGGTCTCGACGACCAGGGCTACGTGGTCACGGTGCAGGGGCGCTACGAGGGGGTGCGGGAGGCGGGGCAGCTGGCCACCAGTCCCGCCGATCCGCTGGTGAGCCAGTTCACCCCCAGCTACGGCATGGTGCTCAACCTGCTGCAGCGCTACGACCTGGCCAAGGCCCGCGAGCTGGTGGAGCGCAGCTTCGGCCGCTATCTGGCCACCCTCGACCTGGCCGACGACGAGGCCCGCATCGCCGAGCTCACCGACCAGTTCGAGCGCCTCTCCGCCGGAGCCGCCGACGTGCCCTGGGAGGCCTTCGATGCCTACGAGAAGCTGCGGGGCCGGCTGCGGGAGGAACGGAGGCTGCTGCGGATCCTGCAGCAGCAGGCGGAGGAGACCCTCGCCCACGAGCTCACCCTGGCCCTGCAGTTCGCCAGCGAGGGCACCCTGGTGAGCGTGAAGGCGCCCCAGCTCCGGGGCCGGATCACGCCGGCGGTGATCGTGGCGAAGGTGGAGGGACCGGGCCAGTTCCCGCTGCTGCTCTGCCTCACCGACACGAACCAGTGGATCCTGCTCAACTGCCATGCGGTGGTGAGCCTCCATGCCGAGCTCAGCTGCCTGCAGGTGGAGGGCCTCCACCCGCCGGAGCTCCACCATCCCGGTGAACTGCGCCACGGCGGCGAGGACAGCGCCGGCATGGCCCTGGCGGTGGCCTCGATGGCCAGCCGCCACGACATGCAGACCCCCCGCTACGACCTGGCCGGCGAGGTGCAGGCCCAGGCGGCCCTGGTGCGGGAGCTGGAGGCGGAGCTGGAGCGCCACCCGGCCCACCGCTGGGGCGACCGCAAGCAGCTCAAGAAGCACCGCCGGCGCATGGAGGAGCTCCATGCGGAGATCGAGGAGCGGCGGCAGCTGCTGCACCACCGGGCCAACCGCCACTGGGAGACCTTCCTGCAGCTGATCGAGATCCTGCGCCATTTCGGTGCCCTGGGCGGCGAGCAGGGTCTCGACCCCACCGAGGTGGGCCGCACCGTGGCGGCCCTGCGGGGCGACAACGAGCTGTGGCTGGGGCTGGCGCTGATGAGCGGCCACCTCGACGAGCTGGATCCCGCCGACCTGGCGGCGGTGCTGGAGGCGATCTCCACCGAGGTGAACCGACCCGACCTCTGGTGCGGCTTCCCGCCGCCCCCCGCCAGCGAGGAGGCCCTGCACGACCTGCGGTCGCTGCGGCGGGAGCTGGAGCGGCAGCAGGAGCGCCGCGGAGTGGTGGTGCCCGTGTGGTGGGAGCCGGAACTCACCGGCCTTGTGCACGCCTGGGCGAAGGGGGCCGCCTGGAGCGACCTGATCGCCAGCACCTCCCTCGACGAGGGGGATGTGGTGCGGGTGCTGCGCCGCACCGTCGACCTGCTGGCCCAGGTGCCCTACGCCGAGGCGATCAGCGACCGTCTGCGCACCCATGCCCGCCGGGCGCTGCGGGCCATCAACCGCTTCCCGGTGTGCGAGATCGAGGACCTGCTGGCCGGAGGCGCGGTGGAGGCGCCGGTGCCGGAGGCGTCGCCCGATCCGGTGGTCGTGGGCGGGGATGGCGGAGCCGGGTGAAACGGTGATCGCCCGGGCAGGAGGAATCCATGATTGACATCTTCAAGGCAATCGAGGAGGCGGCAGGCAAGCTTCAGGCCCTGGCCAATCTCGTCCTGGTTGGCTGAATTCCTTCTCCGCCAGCACAACCACGCTGTGCGCCCCGTCGGCACCCGGCAGACTGCAGGTCAATGTGATCTTCCGGCGGGGAAATTCCGATGGCGTGCCGTGGCCGCTTGTGAGACTTCACGTAGAATGAGTCGACGCGGATGCACTCCCTGTGATGGTGTCATCAACAGCCCTGGCCATGAAGCCTGAGGACTACATCCAGAACCGCGTGGAGCAATATCGGCAGTGGTATGACAAAAAATCGGTCATCTGCAAGAACCGATATCTTCAGATGAGGGCGTTCTCCGTCGTCGGCGGTGGCCTGGTGCCCGTGCTGATCAACGTGGGATCCCAGCACAAGCTCTTCGGCACGCCCGTGGTGCAGCTGATCGTGACGATCATCAGTCTCATGGTGGTGATCTGCGTGTCTCTGGAAAGCGTCTTCCACTACCGGGAGCAGTGGAAGAACTACCGATCCACCGAGCAGCTGCTGGGGCACGAGCAGTTCCTCTACCAGTCCCGGGTGGGCCGGTATCGAGCCCTGCCCGATGCCGAGGCCTTCACCCTGTTCGTCGAGCGGGTGGAGGAGGCCATCGCCATCGAAAACTCGTCGACCCTGAACGTGATGACCATGGCGAATGAGACCTTCGATGCCACCAAGCACGCCAAGCCGGGCGAACGCTGAATCAGCGTCCCATCCGTTGCAGGAGGCCCTCCAGGTCGCGCTGCAGCCGGCCGTAGTCGGCCCAGTTTCCCTGCCGAAGCGCTTCCTGGGCTCGCCGGAAGGTCTCCAGCGCCGATTGCGGCAGGGTGTTGTCCCTCGGCCGGGCCCGGGGCCCGGCGGCGGTGGGGGGTGCAGCTGGCGTCGCTTCGGGTGCCTCCCGGAACAGGGCCGCCATGGCCTGCTCGAGCGAAGGCTCCATCACCACCGCCTGATCGTTGACGACGATCACCCGCTTGAGTTCGGGCAGCTCGCCGCGCTCGGCCCGCAGGTACACCGGCTCCACATAGAGCAGTGACTGATCGATGGGGATCACCAGCAGATTGCCTCGGATCACCTTGGATCCGGCCTGGCTCCAAAGGGTGAACTGTTGGGAGATGGTGGGGTTCTGGTCGATCCGGGCCTCGATCTGGCGCGGCCCGTACACCAGCTGCTTCTTGGGGAACTGATAGAGCAGCAGCTCGCCATATTCATCTCCGTTGGACCGGGCCGCCATCCAGGCCGTCATGTTGTCCTTGTTGGCCGGGGTGAAGGGCTGGATCAGGATGAAGCCGAGCCGCTCCTCGCCAGGCAGCTGCATGATCACGTAGTAGGGCTCCATCACGCCCTCATCGCCTTCGTAGGCCTGTCGGGGCAGACTCCATAGGTCTTCCCGGTTGTAGAACGCCTCCGGGTTATCCATGTGATAGGTCTGGTAGACGCTCGCCTGGATCCGGAAAAGATCTTCCGGATAGCGGAAATGGGCACGCACGACCTCGGGCGTTTCGGCCTTGGGGATGAACAGATCCGGAAAGATGCGGCGATAGGTGTTCAGGACCGGATCGCTCTCGTCCACCACGAAGAACTTCAGAGAACCGTCGTAGGCATCCACCAGAACCTTGACGGCATTGCGGATGTAGTTCGTGCCGGGCGGAATCGCGTCTTCGTGACCGGTCTTGCGGTCTCCCGCTCCATTCTCCTGCAGCTGGCCGATGGGCTGGGAGTAGGGATACCGGGTGCTGGTGGTGTATCCATCGATCAGCCACTGCAGCCGGCCATCCACCACCACCAGATAGGGATCCCTGTCGAACCGGAGAAAGGGGGCCACATTCTCGACCCGCTCCCGCACGCGGCGATGGAGATGGATGCGGGAAGGCTCACGGAGGTAATCGGAGATCAGGATCTCCAGGCTGCCGAGGTCGTAGGCGTAGGCGAGCCGCCGCCCGGCCGAACCGATCGGAACGCCGCCTGTGCCGTCGTGGCGGGTATAGACGTTGCTGTCGCCGGCGGGATAGTCGAACTCATCGGTGGAGGTGCCGGTGATCACATAGCTGTCGGTGGCTTCGCCGTAGTAGATGGCGGGCTGCTCCACCGGCAGGTTCACGGTGGAGACCGGCGGAATGTCCTTCACCACCAGCTCCGGCTGACCGTCGGGGGTGACGCGGTTCACAGGACTCATGGCCAGTCCGTAGCCGTGGGTGTAGATGAGGTGACGGTTCACCCAGGTCTGAGCCTTTTGCGGCAACCGTGAAAACGCCAGCTCCCGGGCGGAGAGCATCACCTGCTGAAGGGCGCCGGCGAGGGTGTAGCGGTCGATGTCGACATCCTGGAACCGGTAGTAGAGCCGGATCTCCTGCAGCTGTCTGTAGGTGGAGAGGATCGGACGGTAATCCCAGAGGCGGATGTTGGTGATGGTGGGCTGGTTGCTCTCCACCGCCTGGCGCTCCAGCGGGCCGGTGGGTGAATAGCTCTCCTTCTGGATGCTGCCGAGCCTGTAGGCCGCCTGGGTGTGGCGGATGTTGTGCACCAGATAGGGGCGCTCCCTGTCGAGCTCGTTCGGGCCCACGATCAGCTGCTGCATCAGCCACGGCCAGAGGCCCAGCACCACCGCCCAGACCACCAGGAAGAGGGCCAGGCCCCGCAGCGGCAGGACCGGCCGCGAAGACCGCAGCGCCAGCAGCAGCAGCACCGCCATCGCCGCGGACACGGCCACCATCACGCCGTAGGCGGGCAGGCGGGCGTGGACGTCGGTGTAGCCGGCCCCGTAGACCACCTTGCCGGCCGAGGTGAGCAGCGCGTAGCGGCCCAGCCGGAATCCCCAGGCCACCAGCAGGAAGGCTCCGCTGAGCAGCGCCATCAGGTGCACCCCTGCCGGGCGGTTGAGCCGCACCTGGAGGCCGCGGCCCCGTTGGATGCCGCCCTGCAGCAGGTACACCGCGCCCGCCAGCACCGATGCCGTCAGCACCAGCAGCAGCAGCCATTGCTGCAGCCCTTCGAGGAAGGGCAGCCGGAACAGGTAGAAGCCCAGGTCCCTGCCGAAGAGGGGATCCTGCCGTTCGAACGGCGAGGCGTTGAGAAAGCGCAGCAGGTTCAGCCATCCGGCCTCGCTCACCGCCGCTGCCGGCAGGGCCACGAAGAAGATCACCGCCGCGACCACGAACCGGGCCAGCGGACGGTCGAAGTCCACGGGCGCGTTCGGGTGGGGCCCCTGCGCCACGGTCCAGCCGGCCGCCCGGGTGCGGCGCACCGCCCAGCTCACGTTGCCCCAGAGGAAGGCGGCGTAGGCGAGGAAGGAAAGGCCGAACAGCAGCACCTGCCAGCCCAGGCGGGTGCGGAAGACCTGCGGGAATCCCACCGACCCGAACCACCAGGATTCGGTGAGCAGGTGCACGAGCGGCCGGGAGAAGATCACCGCCACGAGCAGCGTGATGGCGATGGCCTGCAGGCCGCGTCGGGCGATGGTCATGGGCTGCCGGTGGGTGGACTCAGATGCCCAGCCGCTGCCAGATCACCTCGAGCTGGGCCTGGTGCAGGTCGGTGGCGAAGCACGCCTCCAGCTGGGCGGGGGAGAGCCGGCCGCTCACCTGCGGATCCGCCTCCAGGTTGGCGCGGAAATCGCCCCCTTCGGTGTTCCAGGCGGAGTGGGCGTTGCGCTGCACGATCCGGTACGCCTCCTCGCGGCTGAGGCCCGCCTCCACCAGGGCCAGCAGCACCCGCTGGCTGAACACCACACCGCCGTAGACGTTGAGGTTGCGGGCCATGTTGGCGGGATACACCCCCAGCCCCTTCACCACCTCGGTCATCTCCCGCAGCATGAAGTGGAGCGTCACCGAGCAGTCGGGCAGCATCATGCGCTCCACCGAGCTGTGGCTGATGTCCCGCTCGTGCCACAGGGCCACGTTCTCCAGGGCCGGCACGGTGTAGCCGCGCAGGACCCGCGCCAGGCCGCTGATGCGCTCGCTGCGGATCGGATTGCGCTTGTGGGGCATGGCCGAACTGCCCTTCTGCCCCTTGGCGAAGTTCTCCTCCACCTCGAGCACGTCGGTGCGCTGCAGGTTGCGGATCTCGGTGGCGAAGCGCTCCAGGGAGGCGCCCACCAGAGCCAGGGTCTGCACGTACTCGGCGTGCCGGTCGCGGGAGATCACCTGGGTGCTGGCGGTGTCGGGCACCAGGCCGAGCAGTTCGCAGGCGATCGCCTCCACCTGGGGGTCGGTGTTGGCGTAGGTGCCCATGGCGCCGCTGATCTGGCCCACGGCCACATCCCGCTCCAGCCGCTCCAGCCGGCTCCGGTTGCGCTCGGTTTCCGCCAGCCAGCCGGCCAGCTTGAAGCCGAAGGTGATCGGCTCGCCGTGGATGGCATGGGAGCGGCCGATCATCACCGTGGCCTTGTGCTGCCGGGCCAGCTCCCGCAGGGCGGCGGCCAGGGCGTCGAGCTCGTGGCGCAGCACCGCCACGGAGGCCTTGAGCTGCAGCGCCAGGCCGGTGTCGAGCACGTCGGAGCTGGTCATGCCCACGTGGATGTGGCGGCCGGCGTCGCCCACGTGCTCGTTCACGTTGGTGAGGAAGGCGATCACGTCGTGGCGCACCTCCGCCTCGATCTCGAGGATGCGCTCCACCTCGAAGGCGGCTTTCTCACGGATCGTGGCCATCGCCTCGGCGGGGACGCGGCCGAGGCGGAAGTTGGCCTCGCAGGCGGCGATCTCCACCTCCAGCCAGCTGCGGAACTTCGCCTCCTCGCTCCAGAGGCTGCCCATCTCGGGCAGGGTGTAACGCTCGATCAAGGGAGGGGCGTCGGGGGAGGGAAGGTTCCAAGGTATCGGGCGGCCATTCCGTGGTTCGATGGCTTGCAGCGCAGACGGGAGGCCGCTGGCCCGCCGCCGCCTCGATCTGGGACTGGTGGCGCGGGGGCTGGCGGCCAGCCGCGCCCA